>JALUWO010000058.1 GCA_027019405.1 Candidatus Altimarinota bacterium
GTTATCTCTCCTTTGTCATTTTTTATAGGCTCAAGTGTGACATAATCTATTATGATGATATTTGTACTCTTTTGACGGTAGAAGTAGTATATTTCAGGAACTCTATCTTTTGGAAAAAGTTCTACTACTGATTCAAATGCTTTTCTCTCTTGCTTGTAAGCAAGCGATACTATCTCTTCAATTATATTGGTGGCACTTGCTCTTCATTTTTGTCCGATACAATCTATATTGTTGATGTAAAATGTATTTGTTATAAAGTCATAATGATAGAGATAAAAGGCTCACTTGTTTCACAACACTGCATTTGGTACAAATACAGCTTTTATAAGATGGTCTTGCTTGTGTGTTTTAATCTGTAATAGGTTTTCAAATAGGCTACTCATAATTTGTTTTGTTATGAATTAAAATTTTTAGTCTATACTCTTATTAGATCATATTTTTTTATTTATTGCAAATATTTGAAAATTTTAGTAGATATCGCCACGATTATCAGCTTTTTCAAGATAAATGAGTAGTTCATCTTCTATAACATCGTAAATAAATCTATAGTTTCCAATCCTCAATCGGTAACCGTTGTTGCTATTTACCATGTTTTTTATATTTGTTTGAGGGTTGGAAGGGTAGGGATTGTTTTGTAGGTGCAAGAGTTTCTCTTTGATTCTTAACTTTTCTTTTGGGTTTCTACTTTCTATAAATTTGACAACTCGTTTATGCAGTTTAATACGGTACAAGTTTATTCCCAATTCACTTCATCTAAGGAAATATAATCTTTAGAATTATTAACTCTATTTTTTCTAGCCTGTAATATCTCTTTGTAATCAGAATCATTTTCAGAGATAGTTTCAATATTTAATGAGGATGTAGTATTTTTTTTAATTATTTGCACATCCTCCTTGAGATTTTCAAGAAGATACAGTACTTTGTCAACTACAGAATCTTTTACATTTATAGTTAATTGCATAAGAGACTCCTTTATATATTTTTATAATTATAACAGAGCCACTTGCAGATTCCCACAAAAGCAGCTAATTTAATTGTTGCAGTTAAAAAAGTTGAAATCTAATTTCAGAAAAGTTATAATTTTTTACGACAAAAATCTAACAGAAAGAAGATTCAACTTATGTCTAAAATTATATCAACACTATCAAAAATGTGGCTTAAAGTAGTCAATCTCGAAAACTCACTTTTTCCAGAGTTGCAAGAGAGTTTACGGATAAAGGAATTTAGTACCAAAGAAGCTAAACTTATCAGAGTCCTTGATTTTGCAGAGATTGAAAAATATATAACTGTCACTTCGCAGACCAATACACCCAAATACAGAGAGCAAATAGCAAGAGCTTTTATAGCAAAGAGTGTGTACAATTTTCAAACAACCAGAGACCTGCTCAATAGACTTCATGTTGACAGAACACTAAGAATACTATGTGGATGGAGATATGCAAACGAGGTTCCAAGTGAATCAACTTTCAGCAGAGCTTTCGATGAGATAAGTACAATGCAAATAGCACAAAAAACTCATGAAAAATTTGTGGAGGAGTATCTGGCAAAAAAAATGTTTTTTTACAATGCAACGGATGCTACAAAGATTCCATTGAGAGAAAAACCTGTAAAGGTTGAAAAAGAGAAGCTAAAACCAAAAAAGAGGGGACGACCTAAAAAAGGGGAAACAAGAGAAGCTAAAAAGCCGACAATCTTGGAACAGCAGATAAAGATGCAAAGTGTAGAAGAAAAACTTTCACTTGTTTCTACGAAGTGTGGTGTAGGGATTAAGCAAAATTGCCCTAACCAAAGGGAGGAAATGCCCTCGGGGTACCAAAGGCAACCGTGAAGTTTGGATAGGTGGCAAATTGCATATTTCAGTGGTTGATGGAGATATACCAGTAACAGCATTTTATTCAGGTGCCAATGTGCATGACAGCTCTGTAGCACTGCCTCTTATGCAAGAGACAAGTAAAAGAATAAACTACCTGTATGATCTGCAAGATGCAGGCTATGATGCTGATATTATCAGGGAATATTCATACAAATTGGGACATCGTCCCATTATAGATATTAACCCTAAAAACTCAAAAGAACTTAAAGCAAAAATTGAGTTGCAAAAACATGAAAAAGAGACTTTCGCATATCTCAACCAACATCTAAACTGCGATGAACAACACTACAACCAAAGAAGCATGGTTGAAAGAGTAAACAAACTTTTAAAAGATGACTTTGGATGTAATACAATCTACTATCAAGGAGCTACAAAAGTAGCTTCTGTTTTAGCATTTGGTATCTTATCTATTTGCATAGATCAGAGTTTGAAACTTGTGACATGACAAGAAACAAAACAAGCACTAAAAAAGAAAAAATTTAAATCATCAAACCATAAAGCACGGAGTGAAAATGGCAAATTTATAGAAATTTAGCAAAATTGGGATAAAATGTTGCAAATATACCTTGCCTCAATTTTTTAACTTCAGAAAAATTGAGATAAGGGAGATTAGTCACTTGTATAGGTTTGAATTTGCAAGTGGCTCAGGTGAATTTTTAAATTTAAAGGAGGTCTTCATGAAGAAGTTAGTTGTAGGTATTTTAGGTTTAGCACTCTTTAGTGCATTTTTATATGCAGGTGTTAGCAGAATTGTAAGCAATGGAAACATTAGTGGTGCTTCTTCTTGGCAAGTTACTTGTAGTTCAGGTTCTACTCATATTATTTACAAAAAAAATGGAACTTGGTATACAGGTGGTTTGGGTCATATGGGACATAAATATGATTCTTGGTCAAGAGATGAAGTTACTGAGTATATTTGTAGATAGTTTGGAGGTATATCGTGAAAAAAGTAATATTTATTTTTATGTTGATTTATTCTTCTTTCCTTTTTGCTACTGATGTTTCTAATTTTGATATTAAGGGTATTAAGTTGGGGATGAGTAAAAATGAGGCTTTAAAAAGAATTCCTTGCATGTATCAAAAAACTTACAATGATGAGATTAGTGAACAGGGAAAATGTATTAATAAAGATGAAATATATTATCTACAATTTATTGATAATTATGTTTCTAATATTAGTAGAACAAAAAAAATTCCAATTCAACCAAATGATAAAATTTTATACAAAAAAATTTATAGAAAATATGGAATTCCCGATAAAAAAAGTCGTTATAAATTCAAAAATGAATATATGGATTGCTTATGCTATGGTCAATGTTCTACACCAGATTCAGATGGATTTATACACTTATTAGATAAAGGAAAAGGATTTTTAATATATTATGGAAATATGACTCATTCTTATGACAATTTTTTAGGTGACTACATAGGATATGCTATTATATTTGAGCTTCGAGATTATGAGATAATTGATAACTATATGAAACGTTTAGACAATATGGAAAAAAGAAAAATAGAAGATGAAAAAAAGAAAGCTTCAAATATTGATTTATAATAGCTATTTTTCAGAAGGTTCAATTAATAATTTATAGAATCTATAGTAAAATTTAATTTTACTTGGTAGAGCCACTTGCAGATTCCTACAAAAGCAGCTAATTTAATTGTTGCAGTTAAAAAAGTTGAAATCTAATTTCAGAAAAGTTATAATTTTTTACGACAAAAATCTAACAGAAAGAAGATTCAACTTATGTCTAAAATTATATCAACAC
>JALUWO010000059.1 GCA_027019405.1 Candidatus Altimarinota bacterium
AGTGGATAAGATTTCAAACTATTTAAGTAAAAGTTAAAGCTAAACATTATAAAATGTTTTATTGGGGATATTATAGTGATTTTTTAATATTTTCTATATGCTACAAAGGTGGGTGGTTGGGTAGCAAATCTTTCATCTATAAAGATTTTTGGATACTTTTGTCACTCTTTCCTTTACGTGATAAGAAAGGAGAACGGATATGTATATAAATCAAAAAGTAGAAGGTAGAACTCTAACTCCTTTGATAAAAAAACAGATAGTTCAAAGCCTTATGCCGTTAAATCCTGAAAAGATCATACTTTTTGGCTCTTATGCTTATGGTAAGCCAAATGAAGATAGTGATTTGGATATATGTGTGATTAGAAAAGAGTATGAAAACAGATGGGAAGACAGAGCAAAAATCAGAAAAGCACTCAGTAGTATAAGAATGCCAAAAGATATACTCAACCCAAAGATAGATGAATTTGAATTTTATAAAAATGAGATAAATTCTGTGTATTATGAAGCTGATAAAAAAGGGATATTGTTGTGGAGTTCTTAAAACAATATGAAATCCTTATCACAAAAGCAAAAGAAGATTTTGTTGCTGCAAATTATTTGTTAGATGGATATAATAATCATAATTTAGAACTAAAATTAGAAATCATATATTTTCACCTACAGCAGTGTGCAGAAAAATCTATAAAAAGTTTGTTAGATTTTAAAAATATAAAGTTTCCACATACTCATGATATTGAAGAGTTGATAAATATACTAAATGAAAACAACATCAAAATATCTAATGGTATTGAAAAACTTACAGATCTAACTGAATTTACAGTGGATGGCAGATATGCTGTTGTTCATGATGATTTGGATGATGCAGAAAAATACATAGACATTTTAAAACAACTTGCTTTACATGTAGAAAAAGTGATCAAAGAAGAGGAGATTTAAATGATAAAAGACAAAAAAGTAAAAAGTCAAACCCTATCCCCTTTAGTTCAAGAAAATATTTTATTGAAAATTAAAGAAATTAAACCAAAATATGAAAAAGAAGGTTTAATTTTATTGGGTATATTTGGATCATATGCAGATAATACGGCGAATAAAGATAGCGATATAGATATACTATACGATATAAAACCGAATTTATTTTCAAAAAAATACCCTGGATTTAAAGCTTTTATTCGACTTAATGAAATTAAAAATGAATTAAAAGAAATTTTTCATACCAAAATAGATTTAGCAACTATCGACAACCATAGCAAAACATTTCAAAAATTTGCTTTGAAAGGTGCAATATATGTCGCATGATACAAAAAAATTTTACTTTATACTAGAAAAAATAGAAGATATAAATTTATTTAAAAATAGATTTAATACAATAAAAGAACTATTAAGCGACAAGATGGGCTTTGATGCAACATTAATGTGTCTGTTGCAAATCGGAGAAAGCCTCAATAAACTTACTAAGTTATATACTAAATTAGACAAAGATGATATAAAAGGCTCATACGATGTTAGAAACTTTATTGCTCATGATTATGAAGGTGTCAATAAAACTATAATAGAAAGCATCATAAGAGAACATACTGAAAAACTAAAAATAACCATAGAAGAAATCCTAAAAGAGGAGGATTAGACGATGAGTGCCGAAACAAGAGAAAGAACGGAAAGTAGCCTGTCCCCTTTGTCCCCTTTAAAAAAATTAAAAAAATTTAAAGAAATATACCTTTGTGAAGGCTTTGAGTTGGTGGGATTGTTTGGTTCGTATGCTAAAGGATATGAAGATGATTTTAGTGATATAGATATTGCTTACAAAATTGACCATGATGCTTTTTTTAAAGACAATGCTTTCAAAAAACTTTTAAGAATTGAAGAGATCAAAAAAGAGCTTGAACAAAACTTTCATAAAAAAGTAGATCTAATATCCCTAAATGGTAACAACAGTCAATTAAATAAAAATATAAAAAAAGAGTTAATAAAGCTATGAAAAATAGACTAAATCTAATATATTCAAAAATAGAAGATATAGAGTATTTTATCCATAAGTGTGATGGAAAAATCATGACAACCTTGCAAGATAGAGTATATAGACCAGCAACAAGAATGCAACTCATATCAATAGCTGAACAATTTAACAAACTAAAAGAAGAGAATGAGTTAGAGATACTTTCAAAATTTGAAAAAACTGATTTGAGAGGCATCAATGCTGTAAGAAATTTTATTGCACATGATTATGATAGCGTAGATGATGAAATACTTGAAATAGTATTAAGAGTTCATCTACCAAAATTAAAAAAAGATATAGCTATAATTATAAAAGAGGAAAATTGATATGCAAACAAATAAAAAAGTAAAAAGTAAAACCCTGACCCCCTTGATATTAAAATACCTTGCTGATAAAAAATTAGATTTTGAAAAATATGGTATTGAAAAAATTGGGCTTTTTGGTAGTTTTGCTAAAGATACTGCTTCTGAAAATAGTGATATAGATATAGCTATAAAACTAAAAGAAAACTATCTAAAAAACCATGATGTTTGGGAATATTTTGAATTAATAGAAAATATAAAAAAACAGATAATGAACAAATTTCATAAAAAAAGTGATATTTTTGACTTAGATAGTAAAACATATATAAAAGAATATATTCAAAAAGAGGTGATTTATGTCTAAAGCAAAAAGAAGATTAGAAATCATCTACAAAAAAATAGAATTTATACAAAACATATGTAAGAAAACTGGTTCTATTTCTGTTGCTCTCGAAGATGAAGAGACAACAAGAGCTTCAATACTTATGCATCTAACTTCTATAGCAGAACAATTTAACAAACTAAAAAAAGAAGGCGAGACTTCAACACTAGATAAATTTGATAGTAAAGATATAAAAGGTAGTTATGATGTTAGAATTTATATAGCTCATGATTACGAAGGTGTCAATCTTTCAGTAATCGAACATGTCATAAGACAAAAATTACCAAAATTAAAAAATACAATTGAACACATTTTTGAAGAGGAGAATTAAATGTTAAGAGAAATCATCATACCAAGAAATGAAAGTTATTCTATTGACATACCAAAAGAGTATATTAATCAAAAAGTTGAAATACTTGTATTTTCTCTTCCTGATTCAAGTAAAAATATAAATAAAAAAACAAAACAAGATATACTTGAACAAACAGCAGGTCTGCTTTCATTAAAAAAAATTGATCCAATAGTATGGCAAAAATGCTTAAGAGATGAGTATGAAAGATAAAACTGCTAATAATATCATAGCTTCAACAGCACAAGTCTATGATTTGATACTAGTAAATAGAAATACAAAAGATTTTAGTCAAATTGATATTAAAATATTAAATCCATTTATAAATGAGGAGGATTAGATTATGGAAACTAGAACAAGAGAAATTAAAAATAGCCTGTCCCCTTTAATAAAAAAGCAAATTGTTGAAAAACTTATGCCCTTAAATCCTGAAAAAATCATACTTTTTGGCTCTTATGCTTATGGCAAACCTAATGAAGATAGTGATTTGGATTTATATGTCGTAACAAACGATGATTTTATGCCTAAATCTTGGAAAGAGAACAATGAGCTATATTTATCTGTTTCACAACATCTAAGAGACTTAAGAAGTGTTG
>JALUWO010000060.1 GCA_027019405.1 Candidatus Altimarinota bacterium
ATTCTTATCTTTTTTATATTTTAAAATTATTATTTTTTTTAATTTTTATATAATATATGATATTGTATATTATTGTTAATTACATTATAATCTTCAAAATAGTTTTTATCATTTATAGAAGTATTATTTGGATTAGCATTATCACTCCAAATAATAGCATTATATGGTCATTTTCAAGATTCAAAATCACTATATTTTTTCATTGTTCAATTCGAATTATCATCATAATTTTGTAATCAAACACTTATACTATCATTATTTCAAAATCAGTTTAATGTTGCTTTTAATCTAATATAAAGTTTGTCATTAAAATTGTATCAGTTATTATATTTTCAAGTGAATCTTACAGTTAAAAGATAAACATTATTTCAACTTGAATCTATTGAAGCATTACTATCATATCAAGTTGAAGAAAAATCATCTCAATATTTTACTACTTGATATTCAATTCAATTTAGATTATTTTGTGAAATATAATTTTCTCAATCAGTTGAAATTTCTAATTTGAAATTATTTATATTTATATCTTCACCTGTATCAACATTAGAAGTATTTATTTGAAAAGTAATTTGTTTTACTAAATCATCTTCATTATTTTTATTTAACTTTTCAATTTTTGTTTGATATAATGTATATTCAGCATCATTAGCTGTTATTTCTGTATTATAATTATCTAAATCACCATAAGCTTTTATCATAGATTTTCTATAAGTGAAATTATTACTACAAAGGTTACCTCATATATAATTACTTTCATTTATAGTTTCACCATTAGTAATAGAAATATATTTAGATTTTTTATCTCAATCATTAAGAATACAAAGATTTAAAGTTTTATTATCTTGAGAAATATTGCTTATTTTATTTGCTTTTGCATATAAACTTACTAATTTATTTTTATCTTTTTGATAAATATCTTTTATAGAATTTAAAGAAGCAATTCAATTTAATATAGCATTGTATTTTTCTTTTGTATCTGTTTTATATTTTATTTGTGAAATAATTGAATTATCTTTATATAAACTTCAATTATTATATAATCAAACATATAAATCTTCTAATTTTATATTATCATATTTTGGTTTTACTTTATATGTATATACTAAATTAAAATCAGTTCAATATAAAATTTGTGAATTTGTTATTGTATTATCATTAGAAAATAATATTTTTGCTGTTGGATAAATATTTACAATATCACTTTCTAAAGGAAAATTTCATATTATATTATTTTGTGTAAGTTTTATTCAATTTTGTGTAATAAACATGAAATCATTCTTATTTGATATTACTAATTGTAATTGTTTTAGTTGATCTCAATTATATAAAGAAGTATCAGTATCTATTTTTATTTCTATTTTTGTTGTTTCATCTTTATTTAAAAGAATATTATCATTAAAATCTATAGTTCAATCTGGTTGTATTGTTTTTGTATCTTTTAATATTCCATTTAAATATAATTTAGCTTGTATATTAGATAAATTTAATCAACTATTATCAGGAACACCTTTAATTTGAAATCTAAAATCATTTAAATTTACATTACTAATATTTGGTGATAAAATTATATTTCAAAAGCTAATATCTTTTCAACCTTTTATATATTCTAATGTTCAATAAGGATTATTATATGAAATTAAAACTTTTGGATTTACTAAATTATATAATTGTGTTTCAATCATTCAATTTATATTAGCTTCATCTATTTTATCTCAATTAAAATTTTCTAAATCTATAAAATTTGTTTTATCTATTTTAATTCAATATTTTATATTTTCTGGAATATCATTAAATGTTTTTATTTTAATAATAAAGAAATTATTTCATTTAGCTAATTGTGATATATAATTTTTTATTGGAATTTGTTTAATCTCTCAATTATTTAATGTTGCATTAGAAAAATCAAATGTTCATATTGAATTACAATTTTTATATGTTTCATCAGTACAACTATATAATGTAATTGTTGAAAAAATATTTTTTATATTTATTCAATCTATTCAAGAATCATTTTTAATAATTAAATTAGGAACAAAACTATCTATACTTAAACTTTGTGGTGTATAAACATTAAATTTTACAACTTCATTATCAGTTCAAATTGCTACATTTGTATCAGTATTAGATAAATTACTTTTTGACATTGTTATTTTTCAAGTCTTAATAAAATATTTTCAAAAATCATCATTTAAAACATCTGTATTAACAGGTATTTCTGAATTATTTTCATATCATAAAATATTATTATTTTCATCAAGTCAAAATTGTATAAAATCTCAATTAGTTCAATCTATTACTTCTCAATAAATATAAAAAGTTTTTGTTTCTCAATTTTTTATAATATAATTGTTTAAAAATTTTAAAGAAACATAATCTCTATTTTGTTCAACTTCTTTTGCTATTATTTTTCAATTTTCATCTTTTAATACAATATTTTTTACATTTTTTTCAAGATTTGTTCATTTATTATCTAAAATAATATTTTCTAGTTTTACATCTTTTGTAGAATTTCAATTTCAAGCAGTAATATTAAATTGTCATAATAAAGAAGTTTCTCAAACATATATTTCATTATTTAATCAGTATCATTCAACTTTTAATTCTTGTGTTTTATATCAAACAACTTTTAGTTTATTAGTTGTAAAGTCAATTGTATTATTAGTATTATTTAATCCACTTCATTCTAAATTTATTTTTCAATCTATTTCTAAAACTTGTCAATTTACATTTGAATCATTATTTATATTTATTTTTAAATATATTATATTATTATTTTTGTCAATAATATTATTTTTACTATAATCTAAGTTTAATGTAGCAGTATAATCACTATTAAAACTTTTATTATTTCAAATAACTATTCAATTTTTATCAGAAAGATAAATAGATCAAATTAAATTTCTTTCTATTAGTCATTTTAATTTAAAAGTTGCTCAACTTATTTTAATTTGTTTATTATTCAAATAATTTTTATTAAAAACAATTTTTAATAATTCAATATTTGAACTATCTGGAATTGTTTCAGTTGATATTTTTTCAATTTTAAAAAATGGTTCTTTTTTTATAGTTGAATTTTTTATATCATCAGTAATATTATTTATTTCATTTCAAATTATTTGTTTATATTGTTCAATACTTTTTTCTATTTTTAATATTAAATAAAGTCTAAGTATTTGTTTAAAATTTTGTCTATTTTTTTCTAGTTCAATTATAGATTGTGTTTTTAGTGTTTCTAATCTATCATTTATTTTTTTTAGAATAGATAACTGTTTTTTTACTTTTAATTGTGATAGTTTATTATATAATTTTGTTTGTAATATATCATCTAAGTTTTTATCTATAAAATTTATAATATTTTGGATTTTTTTATTTAAACTTTTATTAGTAGTTTTAAAATATTTTCAATATAAAGGATTATTTAAAATTGAATTATTTTGTATTTGTTGTGTATTTTGTGTATTTTGTGTATTATTATTATTATTATTATTACTTTCAAAAGCAAAAACACTATTTCAAATAAAAGAATTTATTCAAAAAATACATAATAAAAATCATGTAAAGATCTTTTTTTTCATTTTGTATATTTATAAA
>JALUWO010000061.1 GCA_027019405.1 Candidatus Altimarinota bacterium
ATATATTCTATTCTGTTATCTGTATTTGCTAGCTCTTTTAAATTGTCATTTGATGAATTATCTATTAAATACAACTTTACATCCAAAGATGTATTTAAAAAACTATTGATTGCTTTTGTCAGTTGCTCTTTTTTGTTATGGTAAAGAACTATAGAAGCACTAATGAGAATCATTTTTTGTTCCTTCTAATAAAGTATTAAATAATTGTTTCCAATTAGTTGCAAAAGGGCTAAAAGGTAAAGTGTTTATATTCTCTTCATAGACAATAGTTTCTGATATAAAGCTTTCAATTAGTTTAACCAACTCAGCACTATCTAGTGGATTAAAAAAAGAGACATCTTTATAATTTCCAATTGTTTCATGTGAATACTGTAAATTAGCCAATAAAATTGGTTTTGAGAACTCCTTGAATTCTGAGATTGGTAATCCCCATGTTTCAAGTTTAGATGGGAAAATCAAACAATCAACTTCAGCATATAATTCGAACACTCTTTTTCTGCTTTGTAAACCAATAAATTTAATATTTTTATTTTTGTGATATCTGTCAAATATGCTCTTAGAATACTTATTTTCACTTCCATCTATCGTTAATATAACTTCAAATTTACTTGAATACTGCGAAGAAATTCTTTCAGCTGCTTCACAAATAAGTTCAAAATTTTTAAATACCCTAGGAAATGAAGGATAAAAAAAGACTTTTTTATCCTTATTGTTTCTTGCAATAAGTTCAGCTTCGTGTTTCTGATTTTTTACAATAGGATAGGATACTACACATTCTTTAATATTATACAATTCTTTAAATTCATCTCGAAGCCAGTTCTGTTGAACAATGACATAATCATTACTACTGATATTTATTTGATATATATATTTATATAAAAAACTAAAAATAGCAAATTTTTTATCCAATAAGAACTCTTTAAAATTAACTTTATAAAAAGAAGATGCATTATGACAATAAACTGCTTGAACAGTAGTCCTTACTCTCGGGCTCATATCATGTAAAGATAACCATAAGTATGGTTGCAACTCTTTTGATAACTTCATAAAATAATAATACTCATAGTAAAATCTATAAATATAAGAAGAAATTGATTTTGGAAATTCTATATATTCTATATTTTTTGTTTTTATACATAAATTTTTAGCGTGAACTAAAGCAATGATTTTATATTCTAAAGACAATACAGAATCTAAATAATCCAAACAGTCATTTAAAATTGATAATGGACCTCCACTTCT
>JALUWO010000062.1 GCA_027019405.1 Candidatus Altimarinota bacterium
TCCTAAATCTATAAATTTTTTCCCTCTTATATAAAAAGGAATTCTAATTAATCTAGATTTATTGTAAAATAATATAGTGTTTAGCTTGTAATAAAAAAGCTTTACTAAACTATGTAAACTATATACTTTTAGCATCTCTAAGACTATCTTTGTTTTTTGTTCGGCTGTATATGCTTTACCTTTTTTTCTGCTCATAATTTCATCTCCGTAATTATGCATATTTTAACTTTTTTGAAAATAAATCTTACTGAATTGCTGTCTTAGAGTTTAGAGGCATTATACCTTTTGCACTAGCCACAGCCACTTGTACAGCCCCTCACCCCCTTTGAACGAAGCATAATCATTGACTATAATAATTTTCATATTTTGAACCTACTCATCTTAAAATTTTGAAATAGATAAAATATAGCCACAAAAGTCATCAATACCCCAGGTGAAAAATAACCATATCCTCGTAAAAACATTTCAACAAAAAGGCCAAAAATAATTCCATATGCTAGCAGTTTTCTTTTTTCAAGTTCAGTTAATGAGTATTTCTTAGAAAGCTGTCTTAATCGATAAACGATTTTAATTAAATAGAAACCATATAAAAAAACAAGCAAAACTCCAACAAAGCCAAATTCTGCGATTATTTTAGCCGCTAAAAACCCGCCATCTTCAGTATTTAGAGAACCTCCTCCACCAAGAAGAGAACTCATAATATATGTAATATTTCCGTACACAGTTGTTGATTTTCCTAACATCTGAAATCCTAAACCTATTCCATTTGTATTCATAAAATTTAGATAAGCTAACTGCCACCCTTGCAACCATACAAGTGTTGTTAGATTTTTGCTATCTTCAAAACTTAATCTTGAAGAAAAATATTCCATATGATTAATCAAATAACCAATAGCAACTAAGCTAAGAGGAAATAATATAAAAAGTGTAAACTTAAATATCAAAGATTTTGATTTTAAAACAAAGGCAGGTATCATCATCATAGTAAATACTAATAGTGTCAAACTGGGGTATAAAAATGATAATAAAAGCATATTCAACCAGATAATAATATTCCACTTTTGTTTTCCTACAAAAGAATATGTAACAGCAAGCAATCCTAATGCAAGTGCAAAGTGGCTTGGTTCAGAAAATGGGAAAGTTGCTTTTGCTCCCACATATCCTAAAAATTCAGGAATATACAAAAACCTCAACCATCCAAAGAGTAAAATCAATAATATAAACCAAAGAATGCTATTTATAATTAAATCAATTTTTACCTTCATTAAGTACTTAGATAACTGATATGATACGGCAATCATAATAATTAAAATAGGCAAAGAGAGTATCGGCTTGCTTACATGATATATCAATAAACTATATATTGAAGATGCCATTAAAAAAGATAATGAAATTGATAAAAATAATATTTTATTTTTTTTAAATTTTTGCAAAAAAAATATTTTACTAAAATAAATAAATATTATAAATAAGATAAGTGCTAAACCGGCGGCAAAAGAATTTCTGTGTAATGAAACAAAGATAAAACTTGGTAACAAAAATATTGAGCTTAATATAAAAAATAATTTTTTATTTAATCTAATAATCATGAAAGTAACACTTTTTTCAATGTAAATTTAAAAAAAGAAAGATAATATTCAATTTTAGCAATAGCCTTACGACGGTTTGCTGTTGTTATCTTCGCGTTAAGTGTTTCCTTAAATACCAACTTAATCTGCTGATTACTTACACCGCCATTTCTCATTTTTGCTGTTAAAGTATTTATATATAATGTTTTTAAATTTTCTTTTTTTCTTAATAACATTTCATAATCAGCTGCTATTTTATATGCTGTATCATAAAGTCCATATCTTTTAAAGTATTGTTTATTGTGTAAAGATCCAACATGTGCAATTGTTACATATTTTTTAAACTGTTTCCATTTCCACCTTCTTCCAATTATTTTGATTTCAACTTTTTCAAAAGATATTAATTCTACATTAGATGAAACATAGTCTATAACTTCCTCTGTTTGATTTATTAAAACTACATAATTCATAAGTGCATTGTCTAAATAAAAATCGTCTGCCCCCAAAAATCCAATCCACTCTCCAGATGATGTTGTAACTGCCTTATTCCAAGCATCATAAATCCCAGTATCCTTCTCACTAACCCAATAATCAATCCTATCTTCATATTTCTTAACAATATCAACAGTTCCATCGGTCGAACCGCCATCTATGATGATATACTCCACATTGTCATAA
>JALUWO010000063.1 GCA_027019405.1 Candidatus Altimarinota bacterium
ATTCATAATCACCTTTTACATTATAAAAATACTGGGCAAAATTAATTCATTTTTCATGTAAATATTTTGCAAGTCATACTCATACATATCTTCGATGCCAAGGTTCTTGTGGATAAGTATCTATTTTAACTCCATTTACATAAGAATTTATAAATCAATACTTATAAGCATTATCTTTTAACCATTGATAATACTTTTTATTATCATCTTTTTCAAAAAATTTATCTTTATCTGATATTTCTATAATATCTACTGCAAGACCAAGTTGATGTTCAGAACAAGCAGGTTTTGCACAAAATATTTTATCCTTACATTTTGAATAAACTTGTTTTTGATACTCATAAGGTCTATATGCACTTATAATTAGTATATCTTCACCAAATTTTTCTTTAAATTTATCATTCATTTTTTTAAAAGCATTCAAAGCTTCTTCTCTTAAATAGATTTTTCTTTCTTTTATGGTATTTGCTGCTCCTGTATAAAAAGTAAGTCATACAGGAACATAATCAACTTTATTTAAACAATGTTTTGCATCTACATACCTTAATATAGAACTATCTACACTAAATGGTAAATCATAAATATTTTGTTTTTCTATCTTTGTATCTGTTTTTCAATCATATTTTATAACACAAACAGATAATAAGATTACTAATCACAACATCCAAAACAGATATATTTTATTTCTTTTGGATTTTTTGAATTTATAGTGTTTCATATATTAATATCCCCTAACTAAAACATAGTAACATCACTTTTTAAATTCATCTTTAAAGTGGTTACTAGCATGTAATAATTTCCTTATTTTAATAGTATCATTATCTTTAATTAACTTTTCTAATTCTCTTTTACTATATGCTTTTATATTACAATCATCAGGATTTTCCATTTGTGCTCATAATATATATCAGTTATTATTACTTTCTGAAATAAAACCCCCGCCATCTTCGTCTGAACTTCAAGACTCTTTATTAAAAGGAGCATAAAAATATATATTATCAATAGGCCAATCTTGTAAATATGTAGGTACTAACTTTTCTTTTAAGGAATATATATCTCATTCAGGATATTCACCTTCATCATTAAAATACATTTCTAAATCAGTAGATATCATAGATAAGTTAGCTTTTATTTCTGTATCTTCTTTTTTTAGTAATTTATCCATATTTAAGTTTAATATAATATTTCAATTAAGTTCTTTTTTTGAAATAGATATATCACAGCTAACTTTACCAATTATATTTTGAATACTTGATTTTATTGGAATACAAATTTTTTTCTTAATTCTAGAATAAAAATTATTATCACTATCATCATATAATTTTATTTTAAATCTAATTTTATAAGTATTATCATTTTCTTTATCTAAAGCAAATAGTATTAGTGATATATTGTTTCTATATGATTCTAATGAACTAAGTCATTTTCATATAAATATAAATGGTAAAAAAGTTTTTTCTAATTTAGTTTGATATTCAGCCATTCTATTATAAGCATCTCATCAACTATTGTCACTACTATCTGAATATGTTCAATTATTCAAGTCATTTAGTCAATTCTCTATAAAGTGAATAGCTTTATTATAGTCATCTAAGAAAATAGTAGAGACTACAGTATTTTTTTTTGTAAATGAATTTAACTTTTTAAAAATTTTTGTAGAATACAAACTTTTTACTTTTTCATTTAAAGATGAGACATATTTTAGTACAGATGTTTTTTCTTCATTTATTTCTACTTTAAGTTCCTTATAATTGTTTACTTTATCTTTTATAACATCATTATCTTTTACAAAACTATTATATCACTTTCTTGACAACTTATAATATTTATACAAAACTCAACTAGGAAAGTCTAAATCATTATATGTATAGTCATCATCATTTAAAGTAAGTAATAATTTTAGATTCCTAATATTATCATTATTGTTTGTATAGTCAGAAGTATCTAATAAATTAGATGTATTTGTATTTATATAAATAAGACTATCTATATCATATTTTCATTCCTTATTTACATCAACTAGAATATCTCATTTTTTAGGAATGTAATTATAGTACATATTGTTATATGCATACATTCATACAAAATACAACACAACAATAGCTATTATTGGCAGAATTATCTTTTTTCATAAATCAATGTAGTTTTTATTTTGTTCTAAAATACTTTTATAATCTTTTGTTTTTAAATTATTTATGAAATCCTTTATTTTAAAGTTATTTATAACATTACTTACTTTTATTAACATATCATTTTTTTCTAAATTATTAGCACTTATGTTAACCTTTTCTTTTTTATCATTAGATACTAGTACAGCTCAACAATTGTTACAAAACTTATCATTATCTTGATTGTCAAAACCACAATTATTACATTTTTTCATATTTTTATTGTTTATCATTTAAAATATCAGTTATTATTTCTTCTATATGCTTAGTATTATCATAATCCAAGGAAAGTCATTCTATTGCAGAACTTCAAAAAGATACTCTTAAACTATTTCATCAAGCATCCACAAGTGTAATATATGTTGTTTTTGTTAAAAAATAATAAATTACTAATATTATCAATAGTATCAATCATACTAAGAAATTATTAAACATGATAATAAAAATGATAATTCAAACAAATATCATAGTAGTTAAATTTCTAGTATGTCATATCATAATAGAAGTAATCTTATCTAAACCCATTACAAAATCTAAATATCAGTTTAATCAAAAATTTTCTAATTTTATATTTCTATCACTTTTATTAACAGTAAATACTGTTTTATTTTGCATATTTAATTTTGTTAAAATCCAATTCCATAATCATCATTTCCTTCATTCAATTATAATTACTGTATCCTCTCTTTTGTCAATTTTATACTTAGTTACTACCAAATTATTTACACTAAATCCTTTAGTAGTAGTAGTAGAAAAAAATCTTTTTGCTAATTTAAACAAAATAAGAAGAAAAAGAAATCAAAATACTATACCAGCAACAGAAAAAATAGATTCCATATCATTATAACTATCGTTATAACTACTATAATAACTAGATAACAAACCATGGTAAGCATAAACTGGAATAGTACCCAGTAAAAAAAATATTCAAACAATAATAGCTAACAAACTTAATAATTTTTTCATTAGAATTTTATTATTAATATATAAAATATACTTTTATTATTTAACAAATATAATTAAATGACAATTTATTTTTTTATCAAGATATTTAACCTTGAGTTATAAAAAACATATAATACCTTTTTAGATATTATAATCTAAAAAGTATTTTATTGAATTAAATTAAGCTTAATATACAAAATTATATTCAAATTTCAATAGACATTTTTCTTGCTTGTAATCCCAACATAAAAATGTCCTAAAATCACAAAATAGAAATGTCCTATTTGAGTATAATAAGCTAATATATTTTAGCTTGTAAAATTTATATTATGACATTTCTATAAATGACTAAAAAGGACATTGATAGGATAACTATTATCGAAAAATATAACAACAAAGAACTTACTTCTCAGGAAGAAGCTGCTATTATTTTAAATATATCTTCAAGACATTTTAGAAGATTACTCAA
>JALUWO010000064.1 GCA_027019405.1 Candidatus Altimarinota bacterium
GTAAATTATAAACCATAAACTAAATACTTTTAAAATTTCTACTGCACTTGAAGAATGAAAATAATGTAATGCTAAATAATCAGAACCAAACCATAATAAACAAGCTATGAAAATTGCAGTTATAGTTTGTATTCATAAAGCTAGGAAAATAGAGCTTTTAAATTCATTATATTTTTTATTTATCCAAAATTTTGGTAAAAAGTATAATAAACTTTGTGTAAAGCCTAAATCATTGTAATTTGATAAAATACCTATAAACCCTATAATTGAGTAAATAACTCATACATCTGCAACAGATAAATCATTTGAAATCAAAAGTTTGATAATATAGCCAGATGGAGCTATTAAAAAAGAAAAAATATAAAGCCATTTTCATCTGTTTATAAGTTTTTCAGCTAATGTTTCATCTTGTAAAAGTTCTTTCGTCATAAATTAGACATATAAATAAATATAAAAGATTTAAAATAATATTTTTCTTTAAGTATAAACATTTATAAAATTTGTCAAATAAAAATTAAAAAATATTGACAGATTTTAAAAAATAAGTGAGAGATATTGACAAGCGAGGGAAAAAATAAAACATATAAAAAACAAAAATTTTTAGGAAAATAAGTAAACTTTTAAATTAGATTTTCTTAAACAAAAAAAAAAGAAAAATTTAAAAAAGAAAAAAAAGTCTCTCTCTAAATCTAAAATTTTTTTTTCAAAAAAATTTTTAGAGAGATGTAAATTAATTGTAAAATTAAATGTATAATATAATGTAGAATATTTATTTTTTCAAGAAAAACCTTATTATTAGATACTTTACAAAAAATTAAAGGGGTAAAAGAGACCAGAAAAGGGGTAAAAGAGACCAGAAAAGGAGTAAAAGAGACCAGAAAAGGGGTAAAAGAGACCAGAAAAGGGGTAAAAGAGACCAGAAAAGGAGTAAAAGAAAAAAGACTTGATTTTTTAAAAATAATACATATAATATACATATAATTTAATTTATTATTTAATAAATAAGAATGAAACAAAAAAATACTAGTAAAACAAATAATTCAACTAGAATAACTATTCGAATTGATACAGATTTACTTACAGAAATAAAAAAAAGAGCTAAAAAAGAATGATTAAAATATCAAACTTATTTAAAACAATTATTATATAAACAATTAAATAAATAAATTTATAATTTATAATCAAGTATTCAAATGAAACAAACATATTTTGAAATTGAAGGTCAAGAAAAAATGGATATATCAACTTTTTCTGATATATCTAATGTAGATAATATTGAAATTTCTAATAAATGCAATTTATTAGAAAAAACAAAAGGTATTTCCGTAGATTTAAGACAGGATTTGTTAGGTAGTTGTAGTAAGACTATCTTATATACTTTGTTTCTTTATAAAAATAGGGTAAAACCATTATTTGATAATATGGATGGATATGTTGTTATACCTTTTCAAAGATTAGTAGAAAATAAGTTAGTTTGAAAAAAAGTACTTTCTGACAAAGAATTAGTTAATAGGTATATTACTTGAATTAATTACTTATCAGTAAGTAAAATTCAAATTACAAATGAAAATATTAAATATATATATCCTATTATGAGTGAAGAAATGAGAAAAAAGACGGGTGTTGAAGTAGCTTATGAAAAAGTATTAAGATGAGAATATATTAATAATATAGAAATATATTGAAGTATTATTTCATTCATAACACCTAGAATGGATACAAGAGAAATAGTAATTAAATTAAATAAAGATATTGTTAATATTGTTATTAGTACTATATGATGATTTACAAAATATGAATGGGAAGAAATACATAAATTATGAAATTTATTTTCTGTTAAAATGTTTTTAGAATTAATTAAAAAGTATAATTTGAATAAATGAAAATATTCTATAAAAATTTCTAATGTAGAAGATAAATTTGATATTAAATTCCCTAGATGAAAAAAGAAAAGGGAATTAAGTGAAGCACAAAAGAAAAAACATTTTGATAGGTTTTTCTTAAAACCATTTATAGAAAAGATAAAAGAAAATATAATAATATTAAAAATTATAAATTATGATTATATAAAGAATAAAAATTGAGAAATTGTTCTTAATATAAGTTATAAAGTAAAAAAGAAAATAACAGAAGATAATGATGTTAACAAAAGTATTACATATATTCAAGATATTATAAACAATGTTAAAAACATTTTTACAAACAATAATTTGGAAAAACTATTTAATTGAGATGCTTTTTACCAAGTTCTTAATGAGTGATATTTTAAAGAGCTAATATCTAACAATAAAGAAGATATTATTATGGATTATATTAAGGCATTGATAGAAGTTGTAAAAGAAGATAAATTAGATTGAAGTTTTCTTTACTGAAAACTATTAACTGCTAAAAACGATATAAGTTTATATGAAAAAACTTGAATAAAAAATTTTAAACAATTACTTAATTTTTTAATATTACTAAAAGATTTTGAAAAATTTTCTATTCAAGAAAAAACAAAAATTATAAAGCTTTTAAATAAAAATAATAGAGATAAAGAATATTTAAGAAAAGTAATAAATTTTATAAACAACAATAACAGAGTAGAAAACAAAAAAGCATATTTGATTTCTATGCTTACAAATAATTCAGAAGCAAGTGAATTAAAAAAACAAACAGATACTCCTAAGAACTTTCTTAAAAAGGATAACGAAGATTTTGGTTCGAAATTTAGAATTAATACAGTTAAGATTTAAAAAACATTTTATTATTTAAAAATAAGTAGGTATGAAATTATTGAATAATAAAAATAAAGAAATTGTTTGAGAAATTGATTGATGGCACAAATTAATTTTTAATAATGATACTATTTTCTTTATTGAAAAAAGAATTAGAAAATTAACTGAAAGTATTTATGTTATGAGATTATTTCTGTTTTTGTTAATAGTATCACAAAAATATATTGATTTTAAATATTGAGAAGGTACTTTAGAAACTTTATTAACAAATAAATATAAAGATTTAGATGAATTTATAAGTACTTTTTTAAAACTTTCTAAGGAAAAGGAAATAAACGCAGATATAAGTTTTTCCTTTAATATATGAGATATTATGGAATTGTGTAGCATAAAAGATAAACATAATTTTAATATTATACTTGAAGAAACAAAAAATAAAATAAAGAATAATATAAATAAAGATTTTTCTAAAAAGAATACTCTTTATGAAGATAGTTTATTGAAAGATTATTTTATTGATATGAGAGATAAAACAATTCAATTCAATATTGACTATAAAGTATTAATTAATTATTTATACAGATTGTCAGTTTTTTGATTTCAATATGTCAACTTTTATGATTATTATAAAGCAAGTTGTTATAAATCTGTCAATGAATTATTATTGTACTTAAATCTTTATGATAAAATTAAAGAAAATAAGGTTATGAATAATGTTTCATATAGTATGAACTACCACCACTTATAACTAAGTGGTGGTTTCGTAGCTAAAACTAGGAGATAAGAAATTATCTTCTAGTCTTAGTCTAACAGGGTTGTTCATAAACCCCCTACACACTCAAGCAAGAATATT
>JALUWO010000065.1 GCA_027019405.1 Candidatus Altimarinota bacterium
CTATTACTTATAAAAAACAAAATTTATTAAATAAAGATGAACATTTTAAAGATATAATACAATATATATTTAATAATCTTTTTAAAAATAGTTGAATTGATTATAGTTTAGATACAGATATAAAATTAGATATAAATTACAATTTACTTAAAGTAAATTGTAAAGATGTTGATTGAATGTATATCTTTTTTGATAGAGATATAAAGCTTTTATTAAATGAAATAACTAATCAATTTATTATAGTAGTAAGCTGAACAGCTATTATATTCACTTTTAAAGAATGATTTGATATTTTAGATAATATAAAAGTTTATGATTTATCACTTTTAAAAGTGTCTTGAAAGACAACTATTAATAATCAATTTAGTATATTTATTTGAAAAAAGAAAAGATTAATCAATAGAAAAGAGGATAAAAGATTGTTTTTTAAAGTATTATATTTGTTAAATAAAAAAAAATATAAAAGTTTTATAAATAATATTATCAATGAAGAAGATAAAGAATTTAGAGATTTTATAAAAACACAAGAAGAAGAAAATTTAAATATTAATAAAGATAAAATAAAAGATAAAAGTAAAGGTGAAATCAGTAAAATAAATCCTTTAATGTATATAGAATTAAAGAAACAATTAAAAAAATATAATATAGAAGTTGAAAAAGAAGAATATATGAATTTTATTAAAATAAGGATTTTTAATTTACTAAATAAAAAACAAGATTTAAAATGTATTATAAATAATTTATATAATTTAATTAAAAGTATAAAAAATTATGTTTTAATGACAAAAAATATATGAGATAAAATATTTGATACTATATCAATTAAAATTGAATTATTTTGATTGATAATTGATAATGATGTATCTTTGAGTAAATATATTTCAAATATATTTATTGAAACCAATGAAAGAGTAAAAAATGAAAAATGTAAAATTAAAGATTTGATTTTGTATGTTTTATCTTTACATAGAGTAAAAATTTCTAAACTCATAATTAAATAATTTAGCTTATATTATATAAAAGAATGAGAGTAAATTTAATTTGAATTAAAATTATTTGAACTTTACATAATTTAATTGTGTGGAGTTTAATGTTTATAATATATAGTTGATATTTTTTTGTGTTTTGGAGAAATATATATTTTCTTGTATTTTGAATAATTGTTCTTATATTTAATGTGTATATTTTAAAAAGAAATATACTTACATTAAGAGGTTATCAAGCTGTAAGTAGTATTTTAGATGAATATTTATTTTTATTTATTTCTAATTTATCAGTATTTAAAGTTTTTTTTCAGAATATAATGCTAAAACTTACAAATAAACAGATAAAACCTTTTAAAATTTGAAATGTAATACATACAAATAGATTAAAATGATAAAAAAGTTTTAGAATATAAAAAATAATAAAATGCTAATTATGATGATTTCTGATACAATATTACTTGCTATGGTATTTTATATGACATTGTTTATTCCACAACCACGAGATAATCTTAATATCAGGAATAATATAAAACCTCTAATACAAATTGAGAAAATGACTATTGATAATTATCTTTTAAATAATACATTAGGTAATTTAGATTTAAGTAAAGAATATAGTGTTTGGTATGATAAAACAACAGGAAAGTTTGTTCTCAAAGATACTTGTGGTAAAGTTGAAATAAATTCTTTATGACTTTATTTAGGAGGAAGTCAAAGTTTTGGTAGAAAATATTGTATTAAAATTCAAAAAACTCATCCATTAGAATTTCAAACAACTTTTACACAAGATGGTTTAACTATTAATTATAAATAATGTGAGCTTGAATATTATTAAAAATGGTTTTAAGTTTTGTTGTATTACTTAGTTTCTTTTCAACTATCTTTCTTATAAATGAAAGAAGAGATTTCTTTTCTGAAAGTAATAGAGCAAATACTTTAATTAAATATGGAATAGATGATTTATCTATATTTACAGGTGATGCTGGATTTAAAGTAGTCACAATACATAATTTAAATGATATGTATAGTAATTTTACAGGAAACTGAATATATTTGTATTGAAGATATAATAAGATTACTGTAAATGATAGTAAATTCATTCATCAAAATAGTTATCCATTACAGTGATATTATTGTAAACAATATTATTTAACTAAAATAGTAGATTGTATAAAAATTTATTAATTTAAAATTTTTTCTATAATGGTATATATTTGATTTTGTATATGAATTTTAATATGATTTATATTATTAACAAAAGAATGAACAGAAATATTTGTAAAAGCTTCTGGAATCTTGTTTTTTTGAGTATTATTTATGTTTATTACTATAAGTTTAATATCAGTAAATGATAAAGATATAACAGAAAACTATAAAGCTTATAATAAATCTATAAATAATTTATGAAATATTGTATCACAAATTCAACTTGATGTTCAAAAATGTAAAAAAGTAAAATGATTTATGAATTTTAATACATTACTTTGTAAAAATTGACAAGCATATATAAAGGAAAGTAATTTTAATGATGTAGTTATATCTTTACAAGATTATTTTAAAGAATATAGTAAAATTCATAATTTTAAAAATTTTAGATATATACTTAAATTTATGAAAGATAAGAATATGAGCATTGAAAAAGATTTTTTATATTATAAACCTAATAAGAATGTTAAAAAAACTGTTAAAAAATAAATTTAAAAAAGCATTTACATTGATTGAAATGCTTATAGTTGTTATAATGATTTGAATAGTAATGACATCAATATTATCTATTTCTGTATGAGAACTTAATTATAATAAATATAAACTTATTTGACAAATAGTTAATAAGGATAATGTATATATCAAGTGAGTAAATAATATATTAACTATTTGTCCTATACAATTAACAGGACAAATATGAGATACAAAATTACAAGCTATAAATACAAAATGTATAAATTATACATACTTTATAAATATTCCTAACTGAATAGATTTCTATAAAGTTCAATGATTAATTGTAGATAAAAATCTAAATTATATAGATTATAAACATAGAAATATATTTCAAGTAAAAAAATGAATTTTATTTATTAATTAAATATAAAATGCAAAAAATATTATGGTTGTTGATATTTATAATTATCATATCAGTATGATGAATAATTTGAGCAGATTGGTATAATACTCAAAAATTAACTGAAGAAAATGCAGATGTCCCTACAACTTCACAAATCCCATATATTTGAAATCTTGTTATATGAGATATAGCACCTGTTGAAAGAATAGCAAATACTAAACAATTAAAAATTAATGTTCAATCATATAAAAAATTACTTATTGCTTATGATAAAATTAAACAGATTCCTAAATATAAATTTAATGTAGATAAAAATTTAAAACAAAATATTATAATTAAACCTACTATTTATGAATATGCTTGAAAATAAAATAAATCTAATTATATTGGGAATTGTGGCTAGGGGTCGACCTAGTTCAGCATACGAATTATTTTATATTTTTAAACAAAAAAAAGTATGTTAAACAAAATGAGAACAAAGAGAACAGGTGGTAATATGGTTGTA
>JALUWO010000066.1 GCA_027019405.1 Candidatus Altimarinota bacterium
TAGACTTTACTCATACAAAACAAGCTATAAAAGCTAGTAATGGAAAAATGGTTGGTAATTTTGGAGCTAATGATGCTTATACTATAAGAATAGGTATTTCAAGTGCTGATATTACTGATTTAGCAAATCTGCTAGCTTTCTTAAAACATGAAAAACAAACATTTAGTACAGTTCATGCTACTAACACAACTAATGGTGGTAGCAAATCATTAAGTTGATTTACAGTAGAACAAGAAGAAAAAGTATTTATTCCTGGTAAATGAGAAGAAATTCATAAAGTAAAAGCTAAGAGTTTTAAAATATCTGCTGGTGGTAAAAATATAGGATTTACTTTAACATTAGCAGAAGCTAAATTAATTGCAATTTGGATAGAGAAACATTTTATTTAAAATTTAATTAAATATTTAAAACCTTGATAATACAATTCAGTTATCAAGGTTTTTTAAAATTTTAAATTGAAATATTATATAACAATATTGGTCTTCAAAAAAGTCAAGACCAAAATATAAAAAAAACTTGCATTTTATTTTATATCATTATTATTTAAAACAATCAAGGAATAAAAAATATGATTTGAGTTCTTAGAGTTCCTTGAAAATTTATATTATTATTATTTGAAAAATGAAAACAACAAATTGATTAAAATTAAAAATTAAAGTATCAAGAAAAACTTATAACAAGATACAAAAAGTTATTAATTTCCAAAAAAAGAATAAAAAAGAAATTATAGTAGGATGAATTATATTATTATTTTGATTATTAGTTTTTTGAAAAAAGTCAAGACCAAAATATAAAAAAAACTTGCATTTTATTTTATATCATTATTATTTAAAACAATCAAGGAATAAAAAATATGATTTGAGTTCTTAGAGTTCCTTGAAAATTTATATTATTATTATTTGAAAAATGAAAACAACAAATTGATTAAAATTAAAAATTAAAGTATCAAGAAAAACTTATAACAAGATACAAAAAGTTATTAATTTCCAAAAAAAGAATAAAAAAGAAATTATAGTAGGATGAATTATATTATTATTTTGATTATTAGTTTTTTGAAAAAATTCAAATCCTGTATTATCAGAAATTGATAATATAAACAAGCAAAAAAATATTGTAAAGACACTTAATACTCAAAGACAAGAAATTCTTTCAAAATTAAAAAAAATTGAAAGTAAACAAGCTGATTTGGAGAATAATATTAACACAAAAGAGAATATTGTTATAAATAAAATAGTAAATTTAAAAAATATAGAATACAAAAAAGAATGATTTAAGAAGCTATTATGATTTATACCAAATAAATACTTATTAAATCATAATTATTATAAAGCACCTGTTGCTAAGGTTAAATTAGTAGCAGATCAATACAAACTAAATTGGAGAGTTAATAGTAATGATGCTAGTAAACCTTATATAGGACTACAATGAACTACAAAACAAGAAAGAATAAAATCATTATTATCATATTATAATTTATGAAATAGTTATAATGTATGGACTAAGGTTGCTAGAAAATATAATTTAAAAACAGAAGTCCTAGTATGTATTGCTTGGGCTGATACAGATCTATGAAAACAATTAAAATCTAGAAACAATATTTGAAATGTATGAAATAATGATAGAGGTAATGTAGTTCATTTTGATAGCTTAGAAAAAGGCATTTCTGCTATTGGTAGAGTATTAAATAACAGATATTTAGGATGATTAAACACAGTTGGTGAATTATCTGAAGGTGGTAGAAAAATATTATGACTACCTTCATGTAAAGAAAGAGGAGTATATTGTTATGCAACTTCAAGAGAGAACTGGAATGTGAATGTTATTAATTGTTTAAGTATGATTAATAACAAACCAGTAGATGAAAAATATAATGTTAGAGTTAATAATATAGTTGTTAACAGTGAATTAGCTCTAGCAAAATAAATTTTTATATTATAACTCTTATAAAATGATAAATACACAAAATCTAAAGGAGAATAGAATTTATAAAGTAATCCTTGAAAATTGAAATAGTAGGTTAGCAAAATTTATTAATTGACAGTTTCAAGACATAAGTAATTATGATGTATATGGTAGTTTTGTTACATCAGTCAAAGAGTTGTCAATTGATATTTCTCAATTAATAAAAGATTTAGATGAATTTATAAGTTTTATGCAAGAACAAAAATGAACTTGGACACTTTTGACAAGTAAAGATAAAGATATTAGTATTCTAAAAAAAGAATTTATTGAAAACTTAAATGATGTTTTTGATAAAAGAAAAATGAGAGTATGAGTTAGTTTATCATATTATAAATGAACTTCTGACAGATTAGAAAAACTTGTATCAATTGAGTTTTTTATTGATAAAAAAACTATGGACTGAAAACAAGTTTATAAATATGAAATTCTAAATTTTATCAGAGAAGATGATATTTATGAGATGGAAAAATTAGCAGAATTTAAAAAGTTCTTTTTAAAAAAAGAAAGTTTTATTTAAAATTAAACATAATTAATCTTGTTAAATAAAAGACATTTATATTCTAAATAAAAATAATGGAGAAAAATAAAAGATTACAGCCTAATATTGGCAAAAATTTCATGCTAGAATGTGAATTAGAATGTGTAGAAGAAAATTTATCATATTATATGAAATCTATAATTTTAAAGCAAGAGTACCACCACTTAGTGATAAGTGGTGGGTGAATTGCTTATTTTTTATAATAAGAATTTAAATTAAAAATCAACTTGATTTTTATAAAATTACGATTACATTATAAGTGTTTAGTTATAAATAATATGTTATGGACTATAATAGAATGGGACATTGTATATATAAGTGTACATATCATTTAGTACTTATAACTAAGTACAGAAGAAAAGTAATAAACAAGGATATATTCAATAGTTTGATTGATATATTTAAACATATATGAAACAAACATTGAATTAGTATAATTGAAACTAATTATGAAGCAGATCATATTCACTTTTTAATTGAAGCTAAACCTACAACTTGTATAAGTTCATTTATTAACTGATATAAAGCTAGAAGTAGTAGGATTGTTAAACAACAATATCCTTCAATTAAAAAGAAGTTATGGAAGAATGCTTTTTGGTCAAGGGCTTATTTTATAGCAACTACTGGTTCTGTTAGTTTAGAAACAGTTAAGAATTACATTTTACATCAAAAACAAGCTTAATATGTCAAATAAAATATTGACTACATTAAAGGTGAGACATAGATTTGCAAGAAATAGAAAATGAAAGCTACTTAAGAAAGCTTGTTTTTTGATGTGTAAAGCTTCTAATAGCCTTGCTAATCAAGCTCTTTATGAAATTAAACAACACTACGATAAGACATGAGAGTTTATTAAATTCACTAATATTGATAAGTTAATTAGGGATAGTAAAGAGCTTGATAATGTACAAGAGCCTTATAATAAGAATTATAAAAGTCTTATTGCTAACTCTGCTCAATGGACTATCAAGACAGTATATAATGAATACAAATCATACTTTGCACTACTTAAAAAGAAGTTAGCTTGAAAGTATGATGCTGTTGTTAA
>JALUWO010000067.1 GCA_027019405.1 Candidatus Altimarinota bacterium
TCATACATATATCACAAAATTAATTTTTGTGCAATTTCTCTATATAAATTAAAATTATTAAACATACTTTTATAAAATTCAGTTTTAATTTGGTTGTTATTCATCTTTTCTATAATTTAAATATAAAAAATCTATATATTTATTTTACCTTATACTGGGTAAAATAAATATATAGATTTAAAAAAAAATTTCAAGTAAAAAATAAAAATCCCACAAAGAAATTTTATCCTAAATTTGTGAGATTAAATTATATAAGTAGTAGTTCATGAAGCAATACTTAATACAAATAACAGTTTCAAAAGCATTAACATCAAGAAATTAAAAATCTTCATCCATTATAACAATTGTATATGCTATTATACTTCCAATACACGAAATGAAAAACATTATTTTTATAAAAATCATATTAATATTCAAAAATCATATTAATGATATCATGAATATTATTAACAATACTATCATCATATTAAGTGATGATAGTGGATATCTTTCTTTTTTCATTATTTCTAAAATGTTTAAAATTTAAATAAATGAAGTTATTTTTTCTTTTTTTTCTTTTTTTTTATATAATCACTCTTCCTTTTAGATTTTGCTTCTTTATTAATTGCTAATTTTTCAATATCAAATCTTTTGTATGCTTTCTTAATATCTTCTGGTGGTATATTATGGATATTCATTAAATAATTTATCTTATAATCAATCATGAAATCTTTGTTCCAACTATCTAGTTCTTTAAATCTTTCAACACTTTTAATATAGTTTTTATCTTTATTTAATAATCTGGTGAGTTTATTTCTCATATTCCAAGTTTCTTTATTTTTAAGATAATATTTATTAGTTTGTTTAGCTATTTCTTGTTTATTGTCTTGTTTTTTCTTATTAAAACATTCAATACAATGTGCTTTATATCATTTATATCATGTTGGATCTTTATAATAATGATACCAAAGTTTAAATTCTCCACAAGTTAGACAAACTCTACCATTTTCAGTTGATTTAACTTCAATTTTTCTTCACATTATTTATATCTCATTTTTCAATAATAAATCTAATTTTTGAGCATATATATCTAAATCTTCTGCAATTTTTGTGACATCTTCCATTATAGTATTTGTTATTTTATCAAATATATCAATTCACTGCCTATTTTTAATATTAGTATCAAGTCAAAAATCCATAGTCCACAATTTGTGTATTAACATACTCACTTCATATAAGTCATCTAATATTCTTTTCACATTTGGTATCATATTTTGAGCTGATATAACAACATCATCTGAAAATTTATTATCTTTATTTTTAATAATTTCTTCACTTTGTTTTATAATTGTATTTCAAAGTGTTGTTAAATTATATGATAATTTTTCTAATACAAATATTTTTTGGAACTGATATTGTTTAGTACAACCTGCAAATATTAATCATATAATTCATACTCATATTGGTTTTAAAAAACTTCATATAGTCACATTATGTGGATCAGTATTCATGAATAAGTATATTATATATGCTACTGTTAAAACAATAGCTCAATATCATATAATATTGCATATTGGTTTATTCTTTTTAGTCACATTATTTCTAATCCAATCTTTCATTATAATTCACATATCTTTTTTAACAACATTTGTTGTATCAATAGCTTCATCCTTAATGGCTTGTATTTTATCTTTTAATTTATTTATCATTCTAATGATTTTAATACTTAAATGATTAAATGATTATTTGATTTTCATACTTAATTTATATAAATCAAATTGTTTTTTTTCTTGTCTTAAAAATTCAACTTTACCATATTGTCATAACTTAAATACATCAATTATATCATCATTTGAATTATGGCTTTTAGTGTATAATTCAATATAATCATCTAGTTTTTTAAAACCATAATATGCACTAAAGTTTCTTAAATAAAGTCAATCTTTATATAAATAATACTGTCATTGTATCATAGATATAGTATACACCTCATCACCCAATGCTATATAATCAACTACATTTTCAATAACTTTTACCTCTTCTGGCAATACATACAAAAACAAATTATTACTTTGCAATCATGTTGTACTAACATTATCACTATTATCATCAACTGCAATACTAATATATGGGACAATATTTTGTATATATCATGCTCCTTGAATTTGTATAATATCAACACCTTTATCTTCTATAATATGACTAATATTATAAGTTTTTGGAGCTTCTTCTTTATTATATATTACCTTAATATATTTATCTTCTTTATATGTATATATTACAGCAAAACTAATACTTCATAATATTACTCTATCTATGGAATATGAATATACTGTATAGTGTTTATCTAATCAAACTTTTTTGTCATCTTCTGTAAATACATTTAAAACTTTTTTTGTTTTACCATCTTCTCTAACAATATCTTTAAAATAAAATGGTTTTCTTGATATATCAGAATTTACAGTATAATAATGTATACAAAATTCATTATTTCACTTATTAACAAATGCACCAGGAAACATTCAAACATATTCCTTAGTTTGTGGGTCTTCTAAAATAAAACTATTATGAGTTTGTTTTAATATCTTTTGCATAATTTGTTCATCAAAATCATAATAATTATACATATCATATTTATCTATTTCCTTTGTATCTATAATATTATACTCTTTAATGTATGCTCCATTCAAATAATTTGAAATATCTATTTTTTCTTTCTTTTCTTTTTTAGCTTTAATATCTTCTTTTATATTATCAAAATTCATTGAAGGAAGGTTTATTTTATGATACAACTTTTTATTCTTAAAATCTACTGCTATTTCCCATATATCTAATTTAGATAACTGCTCTAATAAAGATAATTCATTGTTAGTATTATTAAGATTAACATAACTATATTTTTCAGATATATTATATTTAGATGATGTATTAGATGTATTAGACATATTATATTATTTTAGTAATAAAAACTTTTTAAATCAGTATATGAATAACATTATACTCAATGATAATGACACTAAATAAACTAGTATATTATCTCATATAATGTAACTATATAATTTTATAATTCAATTAAATAATACAGGAGACAGTCACATATAAACAACTCATATAAACTGTGTTTTTTCAGGTTTGTTTATCTCCCTTGTTATTATGTTATAATACTTTTTAAAATATTTCAATATATTATTATACTTTTTTATAATATTAGTCTTACTTTTTATAAGATTGGTCTTCATATTTTTGAAGACTATATTATATTTTTTTATAATATTATTCCTTATATTAACATAGGTTTCAGATATATATGATAATAATATGTCTGTATGTATTATGTCATTATCATTATCTTTGAAATTGTATGTATGTTTATGCATTATAACACTACTTGCATTATACTTTGGTATATTATGTTTTGGTATATTATGTTTTGGTATATTATGTTTTGGTTGAGTTTTTAATGGGGTTTGGACTTGTTGTAGTTGTTGAACTTGTGCATTTTTGGAACAGGTTCAATTTGTAGTGTTTTCAAATCACCATGTTTTTTTGTTTTTCA
>JALUWO010000068.1 GCA_027019405.1 Candidatus Altimarinota bacterium
ATTTAGAAATTAAATAAATAATAATTTTAGTTGTGTTAAACTATTAACAAAAACTAGGATGGTAATCCTAGTTTTTTAATGTTCCTTAGATCTTCTTTAGATTTTCTTGGTTTTTTAAACTACATTTTTTCACAACTCATTTTTAGTTTGTTATAAAATAAAGTTTATAAGTTTGATTTAAGACTAAACTTATAAGCTATAAAGTAACTCAAATTTTTTAATTTTATATAATAAAAACTGGTCGAATTCGACCAGTTTTAAATGTTTTTATTGTGTCACTGTTATTGTTGGTTCTGTATCTTTATTTAGATAATCTTCATTTTTATACATTTTAAGATAATTACCTTTAAGAATATCCCAACCAGCTCCATTATTAAACCATACTACATAGTTATCCTCTCATTTACTTGATGAGCTATATCTCATAACTATTGGATAACAACCTTTCTTCAAATGTAAAGTTAAAATATCAATTTTGTCTTTTTGTGCTTTTTTGTCTCAGTATTTTTTAGTACCATACCAATTACTACCTACTTTAATATCCATTTCTATTGTACCTCAACCGTCTACAGCGAATTGATAGTCATCTTCTTGTCATACACATAATTCACCTTCTGTTTTTACTCAATATAATGTATCACCATCACCTGCGTCATAAGGATTGTTATTCCTTAACTTAGAATAATCACTTCAAATCTTGTCATAATCATATCAAGTATAGGCACCTTCTAGATAATCACCTGTGTAATATTTGTGATCTAAATCATTAAATTCTGAATTGTTTTCTGGATTTAGATTTTCTCATGCTTTATATGCATCCGATAGATCAAATACTTTAACTAAATTACCGTCTGTTGCTTTCTTACATACATCTTTTTGTGTATCATACACTTTACCAACAGGACAAGCATAAAAATCTCATTTATTCCAAGTAGTTCAATCAAATGTGTAAATATATTCTTTTCTATTATCTAAGTCATTAGTTGCAGTATCAAAATCTGCTATACTTATAGGTGGTGTAAGTCATTCTATTTCTTTACCACCACATACTACTCATAATGTTTCTCCTCCTTTCCAATCTTCAGGTCAGTTTTTATTATCTGATCCAGCCCAGAAGCTAGCAAATCTATAATCACTATTCATAGCATCTCAATTATCATTATCAGGTAGGTTGTCCCCTATCTTAAATCTAAATGTACCAGCTCACATACCATTGCTTGCTAAATTATCTAGATTAAACCAACCTTCTTTAGCTTGATCATACCATAATCATATAGCTAAACCTCACCAATTATCTCAGTTATAGTAGTTAGTGTAATCATGTAGTATATCTTCTAATTTATTATACCAGTCTGTGTCGCTTCATTTAACTATGAATGGTTTTAAATTATATTGTCTACATACGTCAACTATATCAGAGTAATATTGTATATTTCAATTTCATCTAATTGTATTCCATTTACTATCAAGTTTAGTACTATTTTTATCAAATTTACTAAATATACTATTATATACTAGAATATTTTTATCCCCATTATCTCCATAACATACCGCATTGAATAATTTATTTCATATCTTTATTGTATATATTCAGTCAGTAGTTGTATTATTACAAGATGTAATATATTCTAAATTAGGATTATCATTTCCTAAATTTTCACTTATTACTTTAACTGTTTCTTTATCTATTGCATAAGGTTTATAAAGTAGGTTATCTATAATTCAGTTAGTAAATTTTATATTTCAATTTCATAATTTAGGAATAGTTTTACAATTAGTTCAATTACTGTTATTAACACAAATAGTAGCTTCATTTTTTGTAGTATTTGTAGTTATTGTTATAACATTATCACTATGACTTGAATAAGTAAAATCTTGATTTGCTATTTTTAAAGTAGTATTATCTCTTTCTATTTTGAATGTACCATCTGCAATAACTCAATTATTAGCTCAATTTAATATAAATGCTAGTGTATATCAGTTTCCATTGTTTACACTATTATCAGATATATTAAATCATAAATTAAGATTTAGTGCTTTAGAAGCATTTAATCATATATTATTAGATTTATATTCAGTATATATATGATTAATATCATTTATATTTTCTATGTTATTATTATCTTTTAAAGATAGTAAATTTGTTCATATATCTGTTTGTAATTTTCAAGCCCTTATTCATTTATTAAATGTATCATACATAGATATTTTACCAGGAACTTTGTTATTTAATTTACAATTTACTATACCAATACCTTGTGTTCATTGTATAGTTGTTAATCATTGTGTATTAGTACAAGTAGTCGCTCAATTATATGTATTTTTAAACCAAGGATTTGGCATACCTGCATAATTTATTCACAAGTTATTTTCTAAATTATATATTACATTAAGTAAGTAGTTTCCAAATCATTCACTCCATACTTTAAACATAAAGTATTCATTTCAAGATCATAATATAAATTTATTTCATAGATCTATATCAACATCAAATCAATTAGCAGTTCCTGCATTGTTTTTCTCCGCTTTTATATTTGGATTTCAATTTAAATAAATTCATATTCTATTAGTTATTTTATCATAACTAATTAAAATATTGTATAGATTATTTTTATATAAATTTCATACATCAATAGTCTTTCATTGTATAAGTACTTTTAATTTACCATCATCATTATAAATTTTGAATTTGTTATTATTAGTTTTTAATATAGTACTATTATCTGTTTTAGGTGTAAACCATACACTAATTGTATATCATGTATCATAAACTATATTATCATTAGTTGTTATATTTCAATTATATGCATATAATCAATTTTCTATCCAGTCTGATTTACTAGGTTTAGTAACATAATATTCTTTTGTATCATTTAACATTAGTCATCATCATATTTTGTTAGTATTATATGTAATATGATTTCAATTTACTACTGAAAAGAAAGAATAAAAATCTAAATGTCTTTCTATATCAGGTTTACATCTGTCTTCACTTTGGTCAAAATAAAATCAGGCATCACATATTTGATCTAAATCATTTTTAGTAGTAATATCAAGCTCATTACCACCAATACCTGTTCTTATAGATATAGGTTTTGGTAAACTATATAATGGAATAGCAAATCATAAAGAATGTAATGTGTTTTGATCTACTACATCTATAATATAACTAGAATATTTATTAATTAACTCCTTACTTTTTAAAATACTAGGAAGTTTTGATTTTGGTATAAATATATAACTTTTCCCAATTTTTCAATTAGCAAGATTACATTTAGGACTTCTTATAGTTCATAATATTTCAGCTTGTTGATTAGTTAAATTTAATAATTTTTTTATTTCACTTATAGTCTTAACATTTCAATTTATATCTTTAAATGTTTTAGGGTCAATTTTTGCCACTTTAAGTTTTCTAATAATATCACTTAAACTAGTAGTATCAACTAAATATCAAGG
>JALUWO010000069.1 GCA_027019405.1 Candidatus Altimarinota bacterium
ATATAGTTTTTCAAAACTTTTACGGAGCTGCTTTTTTGGAAAAGTTTTTTGGAAAGACTACAGTTATAAAAAATAGTGAAAGCTTTACATTTAGTGCGGAGCCAATGGGCGACAGGGTAACAGTAAACAGACAAGAAAAAACAGAAGCTTTGATAAATGATGCTAAAATACAAAGGCTTGAAGTTTTTGAATTTTTTGCAAAGATAGAGGGATGTAAAGATGTTTTAAAAGCTAAATTAGCACCTAAATTTATAAATGAAAAAGTAGCAGATAGATACGAAGAAAATCCTAAAATGTATATCCGTAAAATGGAAGCTGATTTAGATAAAAGGCTTTTAAAAATATCTAACAAATTTGTAAATCTTGCAAATGCTAAGTATAGAGAAGATATGATATTTGCGGAGTTTTAAAACAGTTTGATACTTTTTTATTTATTTGCTTATAACTTTTTTTAAGATACAATAACATTTATCAAGGTCATATAGTTATATATAACTGCAAATTATGTATATAAGTAAAGAAAACCATTATAAAGGCTTTGAGATAGGTTTTTATAATGTAACTGTTTTTACTACAAAGTGTAATTTAAGTTACACTATGATACTATTATTCTAAACTTGTTTTAGAAGGTATCAAATGAGTAATTGCAGTGAATTATCTGTTTTTAGCAATAAAACTGGGGAAATTATATATGATCTTGAAAAAACCGAAAGAAAGAGATTGTATATGGGACCAAAAAAATACTGGAGAACAATGATGATGTATGATGAAGCATTATTAACTGTACCATCTCAAACAGGTATAAAATTATTACTTTATCTAAAAGACAAATGCAATACATCTGATTATACAATCGTTTTAAAAATAAAAGAGCTTGCTAAAATCTTTGAATGTAATGACAGAGCATTAAGAAACAATCTTAATAAACTACTACAGAAAAAATTTCTAAAAAAAATAACAAATGAATACTATATGATTAACCCCGAACTCTTTTGGATACGAAGCCTAAGCGATAAAAACTGGCAAGAGCTAAAAGAGAAATTTGAACAGATAGACCACTAAAATAAATAAGTAAAAAATATATGACATTAAAAGATTTTATAGAAAATGCTTTAAATAACTCAGATACCAATACTATTTTTGAGTTAGATATATCTAAAGAAACTTGCAAGAAAATAAAAGATTCTATAGGTTTAAATGTATATAAGTATAAATTTACTATCAAAGAAAATTATATAAGACATGTAAAAAATAGACATCCAAATGATATAGATTTGCTTGAAAAAATACCAGATATTTTAAATACTTTTTTTCAAGTAGAAAAAAGCATAACAAGAAATCCACAAACAGGCGGAACAGAAATAAGCTTAGTCTTTAGAAAAAAGATTGATAGCAATATAATTCAAATGGTATCTTTAAGGGTTATCAGAGATAAAGAACTCTCTTTTAAAACAGTTTTTAGAAAAGACACGGCAGACCAAAAACTGCCGTAATTTTTGCGGTTGTCGAGAGTTTTCATCCCACAAGCGATACAAGTCGCTCACTCCGCTGGTTTTAAGTAGAATAATTATAACACTTAAAACCCAAAAAGTCAATCTTTTTAAATCCTCTTTTTCATCTTATGCTTTTTGATAAAACTGTATAGTGTTTGCTTATTGACATCAAGCAGTTTAGCGATACTTGCTTTTGAAATCTCTTTATCTAAATACTCTTGTATTTTTTCTTTGTATGGATCTAATTTGGATTTTGCGGGTCCTGGTTTTCTACCTAATTTTACTCCTCTTGCTTTTGCTGCATCAAGTCCCTCTTTTACACGACTTTTTAAAAGGTCTCTCTCTATTTCAGAAACAATACCAAACATAGTAGTTAAAAGTTTACTATTCATATCATCACCGATAATAAGTTTATCTCTAGCGACTATAAGTTGTGCCTCATGCTCATTGACAACTTTGATAATTTCTAAAATATCAAGTAAAGAGCGACCTAATCTACTAAACTCATTTACAAGTAAAATATCTCCTGATGATAATTTATCTAATAATTTTCCTAACTCTCTATTTTTATAACTTTTAGCTCCGCTCATAGTCTCATCTATGAAAGTAACCGGTACATAGTTATTTTCATTTGCATAATTTAAAATCATATCTTTTTGATATTGTGAATTTTGCTCTTTGGTACTAACTCTTAAATAGCCATAAACTGCCATATTTTTCCTTTATTATGATAAAAAGATATATTTATAATTTAATTATACCATTATGCACTATAAAATCAATATCTATTCTAAGTATATATAGATATGTTTTTAACTTTACTTTTTTTCATACTTCTTACAAATTCTAAAATTATGTATATATACAGGAAAAGAGAAAAATAGACTTTATCCTTTTGTGTTGACTACTCCTTGTAAGATTTTTAAAAACTATCCAAAAACTCTCTTTTCCTACAAATTATGTATATAGATAAGAAGATATAAAACATCTTCAAATTTAACTATATGGAGGTTTAAAATGCTAACAGCGGCAGTAATGGCATTTGTAGTAGCACCGACGGTTATTCCTATGGCTTTAGGAATTATTGCTTTACCATTTTTGGGAATTTTTTAAAAAGGAGAGAAGAGATGAGAAAGAGAATTTTAGCTTTAGCAGCAGTTACAACACTAACATCGGCAGCAGTGGCAAATGATGCCTTAGCAATAGCTTTAGGGGTAGGAAGCTTTGAGGGTAAGCCCTCTATCATAGCGGTATTTGATAAAACCCTTGTAAAAAATAATAGAAGCGAAATAACAGTAGAGGCAAGTAAAGATAACAGTGATATTAACATTTACCAATTTTTGAAAGAAGTGCCTATAAGGTGCAAAAATAGTACAAATCTTTTAAGCTTTGGAATTGAAAGCGGATATGTAAACTTTAAAGATTATGCAGCTGCAGGCACTATCGGATTTGCAGGTACTTATAATGTAATGTCTTTATCAAATAGCGATAAAGGCAATAAAGGTATTTATCTTAAAACAGGGTTTGATTTTGCATTTGGCGGAGGCGGTAGCACTGAAAAAGAGGTTAACTCTTTATACAGGGCTACACTTGCTTTACAGTATGACAATTATATTGCAGGTGTAAGCTATAGAAGAGTAAATCTATTTAATCCAAATCAAGATAATAGAACAAATATCTTTATAGGCTATAGCTTTGTATGGTAAAAAACAAGCCCCGATTATCGGGGTTTTTAAAAAGAAAAAAGGTAACAAATAATGAGGCTTAAATATAAAATAATAGCATTTAAACAAAGAATAATAATAAAAATAGGGGATAAGTTAGTTAAGAGGAAAGAGTATAAAAAAGATAACCCTGATGATTATGACTGGCTTGATTTACTTGAAGTTTTTGAATTTGTAAGAAGATTTGAAAGAAGAATGATTTTTAAAAGAAATCTTTTAAGAT
>JALUWO010000070.1 GCA_027019405.1 Candidatus Altimarinota bacterium
CCCATAAATTTAGCCTTTTATAATGATGTTGTGGAACATAATTATATCTAAAAGTGCCTATTTATGGGCTTTAATACTCAACTTAAGTTTGTGGATTTATTGGGATGTATGTGCGAAAGTTGAGTTAATTACAAAATGAACCACTTCGCCATAAAGGAAAAAATATATATTGAAGCTCTCAAGAGTGCTTATCAAAAAGTTGAAGAATTACAGGTTGCTTAGTATTGTAGCACTTTTAGAAATTTTGAAATTCTTTTTATCGTAACATCAGGTCTTTAAACTTGATAGCTCCAACATAAAAGAGTGGGATAGTGATTTTGACAACTTAGAACAAAATCTTATGGATGCCACTGAAAACATAAAACCAGATAGAAGCAGTGAAGACCTACTCTATGAAATTCTCCTAAAATACGGACTTGATTTAACACTCCCTATAGAAGAGAAAACTATTGACGATAAAAAAGTATTTATCATAGGTTTTGGTGCATTAGTAGTTTGCCTTGATAATGATATAACAACCGATATAGTTGAAGCCATTGCAAAACTAAAAGAAGAGTATGAAACAGAAACAATGAGAGTAGTATTCAAAGACAGCAGTTTCAAAAATGCAGTTGTAAAAACAAATGCCATTCAGATACTAAAACAGTATGGTATTGATGAAGTTGTGAGTGTATAAGATGCATTTTTTATCATCAATAACAATTAAAAACTTTAAATCTATTCAAGGATTCACTTTTTTACTTACTAATTACACTCCTTTAGTTGGATATAACAATGCAGGTAAATCTAATATTTTGGAAGCAATTAAATGGTTATTAAATAAGAATAGTCTTAATAACTCTTGTTTTAATAATATTAATGAACAAATAGAAATTAGTGGTAGAGTTGAGGGTATTACAGAAGAAATTTTAAATCAATTACCTGTAGCTCAAAAAAATAGTATTGAACCGTATATTGTAGATGAAAAGTTGGATATCAAACGAATTCAATTAACACCATCAGTTTCAGTTAAAAGTATAAATCTAGAAATAAAAAAAATCAATGAAGAAGAATGAGTACAGAACCCAAATGGATTAGATGCAGCTCTAAAAAGTTTATTTCCTGAACCAATTGAAATAGGTGCTATGGAAAATGCGGCTGAAGATGTAGGTAAGTCAAAAAATACAACTACAATAGGTAAATTAATTGCTGAGATAATGTCTCCAATTGAAGAAAACCATACAACTGCAATTACAGAGGCACTAAATGGTTTAAAAAGTAAATTTGATGCTGATGGAAACGATAGAGCAATTGAATTAACAAATTTTGATACAGAAGCGACTGATAAATTACAAGAGTACTTTCCAGGAATATCAATAAAACTACATGTACCAACACCAGTTATAAAAGAAATATTCAAAGGTGGAACACTTAAAGTATATGAAGATGACATAGGAAGAGAATTAACATCTTATGGTCATGGTACACAGCGTTCTATCCAAATGACTCTAATACAACATTTAGCTGATATTAAAAGAGGTGCTCATAATAGACCATCCAATACACTTTTACTTATTGATGAACCAGAACTTTATCTTCATCCTCAAGCTATTGAACAAGTACGTTCAGGATTGAAAATATTATCTGAAAATGGCTATCAAGTTATATTCACAACACACTCTCCACAAATGATACCATCCGAAGATATAAAATATACTTTACTAATACAAAAAAATGATAGAGGAACGCATTCGAGAGAACGTCTTATTAATGCAGTCCAAGAAGCTGAAACTGAAGCAATTAGTCAATTTGAACTATTATTTTCACTTGAAAATGCTAATCAAATATTATTTTCTGAAAAAGTACTTTTAGCTGAAGGAAAAACAGAAAAAAGATTATTGCCATATATTTTTAATAAGTTTCATAATAAATCATTAGGTCAATGTAAAATAGCTTTTACAGAACTTGGTGGTTCAGCAAATACATATAAAGCTATGAGTGTCTTAAATAAAATGAATTTACCATGTAAAGCTATTGTTGATTTAGACTTTGCATTTAAAGAAGCAACTAAGAATGGTTTACTCAATGATGGTGTAGATGACACAGATTTTTTAACTTGTAAAAATAAATTTTCTGAAAATATTGATATTACATTGTCAGATGATGGATTACCTAACAAACAAGGTAATTTAACAGCTGCAGAAGCTTATAAGTGGTTGGCTCAACAAGAAGATGTAGAAGTAAACATTATAAATCTTCATAATAAGTTAAAAGGCAAGGGTGTTTGGTTATGGACGAAAGGTGCTATAGAAGAACATTTAAATTTATCTGCTAAGAATGAGCACGAATGGGCAAACTTTAAAAAACGATTAGATGAAGAAAATTTAGATGATGTTATTTCTAATCCAGAATTTTTTGATATGTCGAGATGGTTAATTATAAATGAATGATTATGATTTTTCTACACTTAATGATAAAGAGTTTGAAAATATTTCTATGGAGTTAATCTCTAGAGACAAAAAGAAGAGATATGAACGATTTAAACCAGGAAAAGATGCTGGAGTAGATGGACGCTTTTCTGGCTTTGATGGAAAAGAAGAAATTATTCAATGTAAACATTATTTAAAAACAGGATATAAAGGACTTATATCTTCTCTAAAAAAGAAAGATACTAACAAGAAAACAGAACTAGATAAGGTTATCAAGTTAAATCCTAAAAAGTATATTTTTGTAACATCATTACCATTATCTCGAAAAGAAAAAATTGAAATGCATAGTATGTTTCAACCGTATATAAAAAATGATAGTGATATTTATGGTCAAGAGGACTTAAATGATATTTTGAGAAAAAATCCAAAAATCGAAGAACATCATTATAAATTATGGATTAGCAGTACAACTGTTTTAAAGCGGATATTTAATAATGCAATTAAGGGAAGAAGTGAATTTTTACTTGAAGATATAAAAGAAAAAATAAAACTTTATGTCATTACCGATAATCACAATAAAGCTATTGAAAAGTTAAATGATTCACACACGATAATCATCGCAGGTGAACCAGGTATTGGCAAAACTACATTAGCAGAGCATATAGCTTTAACATATATTGAAAAAGGGTTTGAATTTTGTGTAATTGAGAACTCATTAAATGAGGCAGAAGCAATTTTTGAATCAGATAAAAAACAGATATTTTATTTTGATGATTTTTTAGGTAGTAATTATCTAGAGGCTTTAAAGTCTCATACATCTTCTCAAATCATGAACTTTATTAAAAGAGTTAAAAAAGATAAAAATAAGAGATTTATTTTAACGAGTAGAACTAATATATTTAACCCAAATAATTCCATACCAAATTAGACAACAAGCTTAATTGCTCTATAATTAGGTACTTACAAACGAAAAAGTCGCACTCAAAATTTTCACCTAACGGGTGCGACTTTTTCAATTATGACAG
>JALUWO010000071.1 GCA_027019405.1 Candidatus Altimarinota bacterium
ACTAAATATATTGGGTTTTATTTCAAGTAGAGATTTTACTAATAAATTGACATATAATTAAATATAGATATTAACTAAAATAATAATATTTTAACTAGCTTAATTGCTAGTTTTTTTATTTGAAAAATATATAATATTTTTTATACATAAGTTGTTTATAAATTAATAAATTTAGAGATGAAATATTGAACTAATATTCAAGAAAGATTTAATGAAACAATTAATATATTAAAGAATAATTTTCTGAATTATTTATTATTAAATTTAGGGCTATTATGAATTTGGTTAGTTATTTTTTTAATAATTTGAGGATTAGCAATATTTTCAATGTTTTTATGATTTTGATTAAGTTATACTAATTATACTTATTTATATTGAAATTTTTCAGTTAAATTTTTGATATTTGTAATATTTTTGGTATTATTCTTGTTTTTAATATTTCGGATTTTAAAAGCAACTATATTTATTTGAAATTTTTATCTTACAAAATATATAGATAAATGAAAAGAAATTAAATTATCAAAATTGTTTCTTTTGTCTTATAAAAAATTGTATGATAGAGCTTTGGTAGATTTATGGTATTTTATTATTTATTTGTGAGTATTTATTTTAATGTGAGTATTGATTTTAATTGGAAGTATACTATTTCATGTTAATACTGTTTTATTTGCTTTATTTATGTTTGCTTCTATAATTTGAATTTGTTATTTATTTGTTTATATAAGTATAAAATATTATTTTGCTGATTACTATTGTTTTGATAATAAAAAATTTTCTTTTAAACACTTTAAGAAATCTACAAATATTACTCAAAAAACTATGATGTGAGTATTTTGAAATATATTGTTGATTATGATGATTACTTATGTAATTAGTGCTATTTTATGATTGTTGTTAAATGGATTAAATAATTTTTGAAGTATTTCTTCTTTACATAATAGTTCAGCTATATTATGATTACTTTTTAGTTTTTGATTTATAACTTTTATAATCATAAAATATATATTTAACTTATTAGCTTGATTGTTTTGATTTGTTTATATGTATATTTATTATAACTTTTTAAGTTTAGATGATTGAGAAATTAAAAATATAACTGAAGAAGTAAATAAACAATTAGATGTTAAAGATTTATAATTATTTTTAAACTAGCTTAATTTATATTTTAAACTCCTATCATATAAAGTACCAATGATTAGAAATAATCTAACTATAAAAGGGATGAACTTTGAGGTGGTGCTGGATTTTTTGGTTCTAATTTTATGTTCTTACTAGGTAAAGCTAAAAGAACAATTAATCATATAATTCAAATTTATGGAACAAAACTTATCAATATCTACTATCATGATTTATTTATATCATGCAGTCTTCTTACACTTATTGCTAATGATGGTAAAAATATTCATAATGAATAAATAGTACTTAAAAATCATGAATGTAAAATTCATAAATGTAAAAATCATCAAATTGATAATATAACTATATATACTATAAAACTAAGAAGCATAAACATCCAAAATTCTTTTCTTGTAGCTTTACCATCAAAATCAACATAATGTTTTGTAATAGGATTTAAGTAATAACTGTTAAAATTTAAAAAAACTTTTATTTTTTTTACAAAACTATAATTAATGTTTTGAGTATCTCATATTACTAAATAATAAAATCATAAATTCATAATTTCAATAAAGAATATTCGTATTATTATTATTCGGATAAAATTTTCAAAAAAATCTTCAAAATAAGCAATTATTAAAGCAAATATTAAAATTCAAATAATATATAAAAAATAATATATGAACTTAACTATCCTTAATCAAACAGTATCTTTTGTATCATTAATATAATTATTTAATTTTTCTCAGCAATACCTACATTTAATTGCTTCATCTTTTATCTCTTCTGCACAATATAGACATTTTTTCATAATATAAAATTTATTTTTAAATTTTTATAACAACCGTATTATTGATAATATTATGTAATCATTGTTTTCTTTTAGTAAATCAAATCATAATGAATCATGAATATAAAAGTATGAAATAGATTGAATATATTTATTGTTTATAACTTTTAAATAGTTTTCTAGTTTTGAAAATATGTATTTACTTATAATTATTATTTATATGATATATTAATATTTAATTTGAATATTTTTCTTTCATGTATCTATGATATTCTTTAGAAATAGTAATTATTCAAATTATTATTGAAAAAGAAAATGCTTTTATTGAATCATTATTAAAAAAATCAAATGTTCAATTTGTTGATTCAAAAATTCACCAAATAGAACTAAAAAATGAAAATAGTATTCACCATATTCAAAGGTATAAATAATGAGCTTTATTATTTAATTTATATTTAGAAAATACATAAATTACTGAAAACACTCATAATAAAGGAATTATTCATATTACTAAATTTGACCATTTAATAATTGAATCCCATTTTCATTTTTTAGTTTTTCAACTAATCCAATATCATAGAAATCAAAAAATACCAAATAATAATATAGCTATAAAGACACCTAATCACATTAAGTAAAATCAATATACACATATAAACATAACTGGAATGATAGTAAAGATTAATTCTAATAATTTATTAAAATCTTTTTTCTTATCCTCTTGACTTCTTGATTTAATTTTTTCAATTGTTTTATTATTAATGTTATTCTCTCCAATTTCTTTTTGAATTTCTTGTTTTTCCTCTTTATACTTTTTTTCTTTTTTTAAATATTTATCATTATTTTCTAACTATTCTCAACAATATCTACATTTTTTTGCAGAATCTTGAATTTTTTCACTGCAATATGGACATTTTTTCATAATATAAAAATATAAAAATTTAAAAATTTAAAAATAATTTAAATATATTTTTTACTTTCTTATTTAATGAATTTGTAAATAATTGTTTCACAATTACATTTGTTAATTTGTAAAAAGTATATTTCTTTTGAGTTTATAATATAAAATTGTATATAAAATTCAAGAGTGTTTTTCCCTATAATTTATATATATTTTAAAATGTAGTAGATAAAAGTGATGAATTATTTATAAACTAAATAATAAATAATATAATTTCACCTTTATAAATATTTTAAAACCAATGTCTGACTTGAAAAAATGGCTTAGGACTACAGATAGATATGTAAATATTTTGAAAGAAAAATGAATTGAAACAAAAAAGGATTTTTTCTATTATTTTCCGAAAGATTATGAAGATAGGACAAGTATAAAAACTATTTGAGAACTTACTGAATGAGTGAAATCTGTAGTAAAAGCTACGATAGTTGAAAAAAATGTAATAAATACACAAAAATGAAAAAGATTGATAGAATTTAAACTTGAGGATGAGAATCAAAATATAGCTTATGCTAGTTTTATGAATAATGCTTTTGTTTTGAGACAACTTAAAAAAT
>JALUWO010000072.1 GCA_027019405.1 Candidatus Altimarinota bacterium
ACACCTTGTGAAGCTATCAATCCCATAGACTTTCCATTGATAGATACATCACAAGTAGAGCTATCTGCATTTGTTGTAACATATAAAGTTATAAACTTATCGCTTATAGTCTCATCAGGCGATAAAGCAATAGTTGATGGTTTAATAGTTACATTTAATGTAGTTGTTGATATGGAAGGTTTTACATTTATAGTTATATTTGTTTCATCGTATGAGCCTTTGTTATCAACTACTTTTAGTTTATAAATTGTTGTTGTATCAGGAGTAACTTTACAAATAGATTTATCTTTACAGCTTGATATTTCACCATTGCCATCGCTCCAAATATAATTTATTATATTCCCATCACTGTCGCTACTCATTGAACCATCAAGAGATACAGTTTCACCTTTTGTTATTGTGGTTTTTGTTGTAGTGATTTTTGCAATAGGTTTTTGATTGGATACCAGTTGAATTTTTAAATTTTTACTAATACTATTATAATTAGAATCTGTGGCTGTAACTTTTATATTAAAAGTTTTCAAATCATCTAATTTTACATTATTAGACAATTTCAATATACCTGTTATTGTATCTATAGTAAAATATTTGGCATCCTCACCGCTTATGTAATAGGTAACATTTTTCTTATCTGTTTTTATTTGAATAATTTTGTAATTATTATCTTGTAATGTTTTTTTAGATAATTTTATCGTATCAGGCAATGAAATAAATTTTGGAGCAGTTGTATCGATATTTGATAAAATGTCTTTTTTATTTAAAATCATCAAAATATTGTTATTTGATAATAGTAGCATTTTATCATTATTAACTGCAATATATTTTTCTGAGATAGGTAGCTCTTTTTTTGCTATTATATGCATAGTAGCTATATCGTCTACAACATATATATTTTTATTGTTTATAAAATAATAATATTTTCCATCAAAAGCAACATCTTCATAATGATTGGCTGATATACTTAATACATAATTATCATTTTTTGTATCAAAAATATGTAAATTTCCACTAGAAGTATTATCAAAAATAAAAAGATAATTTCCTAAGATTCTTTCATTATTAACTACATAAGGTAAATATACTTCATCCTTATCTGTATGTGCTAAAGAAATAGGCGCTTCATAAAGATTTGCAAGAATATTATTAACATAAAGACTATACAATCTTCCTTGATAATACTCCATTTTTGAACTATAAGTGAAAGCTTTCATATAAAAAGGAATTCTATGATATTTAGGCTTATTTATATTACTTAAATCAACTTTTATAGTTCCCATCATAGTATTTTGAATAAATAAAATATTATTATTTGCCGTAATACTATCAATAGGCTCACCATCAGATTCGTAACCTTCTGATTGTTTCATATCAGCCGGTATAATATTAGGAATTTTTCTAATAAATTCTAAAGTATTATCCATTATAGATAGCATATCAATATTCCTACCATTATTTATATAAATTTTTTTAGCATTTTTATCAATATATGTAGTTCCATACATGCCATCATTGTTGAGATCAAAATAAAAAGATAAAATTTTATTATTTTTAAGATCCACCAAATATACACCAGGTTTTGAAAAATCGTTTATAGGAATGATAGCTAAATCATTACCAACTATTTTCATACCTTCAGGTATATTATATCCTTTATTCAGAACTGATCCAGAAAAATCAAAATATTCTTTTTTAGAAACTTTTTTTAACAACTGATTTATTGCACTACCTAATTTATTTTCATCTTTATTGTTTATAAAAAATGTTTTATATTGCCATCCGTTTTTTGCATATATTATATTATTGTGAGCATATAAAAAACTATCATTTTGAGGAATATTTGCCTCCCTAACCATTTGAAATGATTGCTTCATATCTAATGCATCACTTTTTATACTAAAAATCTTTATACCTGATAAATCTCTAACAATTATATAATTTTTACTTTTTTCATAGTACATAGATAAAGGAGTTTCCATATTATATGATGATAATAAACTCATAGAATCTAAATTAATAAGTTTAAGACTTGCATTTGTTAAAGCAAAAAGTTTATTACCAACAATATGTATTTTTCTTGCGTTTAAATCATAGTAACCTGCAAAAGCAAGATTACTGCCATTATTAATATTATATATAGCAATTAAACCGTTGTTTGTAGAAAAAACAACTTTATCTTTTGATACACTTAAATCAATATATAAATATCCATTTTTATCAGTTATATTTTTCATTTTTGTCAATGTATCTGCATTAATGATATCTACACTACCATTATGTTTTATTGCATATAGATATCCATTTGCAATATCAATTTTATAGTAATTGCTACCTGATAATGTATTTATTATTTTTGGAGATTTTGGATCAGATATATCAACTATACTGATATCACCATTGTATTTTAAAATATATAGTTTTTGATTTGATTCATCAAATTTCATTTGTGCTAACGGTTGATAAAAAAGATTTGATGGTTTTCCATTTATCCATAAGTCATTAGTTTTGCCAATAGTAAAAATATTGTTTTGATTGTCAATTACCATATTATATAAATAAGGATCTTTGCCAATACCATCAATATCTTTTGCATCTACTTTATTATTGTTTACATCATAAAATTCAAAGTTTTTATTTAATTTTTCAGGGATAAAATATTGTCCAAAAACTTGTTCAATATTACCAGTAGATATATAAATATTTTTCTTATAAGTACTTATAACATTTAAATCTTCATCAATAATTTCTGCTGTTATAGTGTAATTACCTGCTTTTTTATACCTTTTTGTAACTACTTTACATTTTGAACAGTCTTTCAATTTTATTTCCGATTTAGTTCCGTCACCATAACTTATTAATAATTTATAATTATCAATATTTTTTAATTTAGATAAATTGCTAATAGATACATTTACATCAGCTTGATTTGTATCACCTAATACATTAATATTATTAATTTTTATCAAATTCTTTGGAATCATTGAAATATTATTATATGTTATATTTGAATCATTAATAGTTAATGTACCGTTATATGGTACATACCCATATTTATATGCTTGTATTGTATACACACCTGGAGCTAAATTATCAAACTTATACTTTCCATTTTTGTCAGACAACCTATTTCCTGCAGATGCTATAAATAAATCTACACCTGATATGGCATTACCATCTATGTCATCAGTTTCTCCACTAACGGAAAAGTATTTTAACTTTTCAGCTTTCAACGAATTATCTACCAAAGCAAAATCATAAGTTTGTTCATCTAAAAAATCTTTTTTATTGTCATAAGAATATAATACATTTACTTTAATATTGTAATAATTGTTTTTTTCTAAGACTAAATTTGGAAATAATGTTTTTAAAGAAGCATAATATGTATCACCTTTTAATTTAAAGAGTGTATTTTTTATATTA
>JALUWO010000073.1 GCA_027019405.1 Candidatus Altimarinota bacterium
AAGTATAATGATCTACTTATTAAATATTCGATTCAAGATTTTTTATCAGATTTTATGAAAGATGTAGAAAAGAGAAAAATAGTTATTAATTTTGAAGAAGGAAAACAATCTTTTTATAGAACAGTGAAACTTATAAAAAATGATTTAGATGATAAAATATTTAGAGCGAAAAATGGGCTGTTTACGCCAAATATTTATGATACTGTTATGTATATAAGTGATAAATGTTATGACGAAAATATGAAAGATAGTGATAGATATCGTAAGAATATAGAAAGATTGTTAGAAGATAATGAATATAAAAAACTTTCAGGTGCTAGTACTTATGCTTCAAAAAGGATGAAGTTGAAAATAGAAAGAGCAGAAGAGTTATTTGATAATGCTAAATGAAGTATTAAATGATATAAATAGTAATATGAGTTGGCGTTTAAATGAATTACGAGAGTTTAAAAATGTAGCTAATGAACTAAATGATTATCAGGTTAAAATTCTTTTAAAATCTTTGATACCGATGGTTTATGCTCATTGGGAAGGTTTTGTTGTTTCTACAATGAAAATAGTTTTTCACTATTTAAATCAACTTAATTTAAAAAGTGATGATTATTGTTATATTTATTTAACTACTGCATATGAAAACAGTTTAAATAGCTTAGAAAAGTCTACAAATTTTGATAAAAGAAAAAAACATCTTAAAAATCTTTATGATAACTTTTCTAAACAAGTGCAGTTTAATGATAAAATTGATACAAAATCAAATTTGAAGTTTGATGTTTTAACTGAAATATGTAAAAAAATCAATTTAGATGAATCAAATTTTTTGGGATATAAAGAAGATTTAAATATGTTGGTTCACATAAGGAATGTTATTGCACATGGGGATACTGAAAGCATAGTTTTTGAAAATTATGAAGCTGTAGAAAAATATATTGATTTGTTGGAAAACTTAATGATTGATTTTGGCAATCAAATTCAAATCTTACTTGAAAAAGAAAAATTTAAAAAAGAGGATAATAATGATGAATCCATTTAAGGAAGGAACAACATCACACCATGATTGGGAAGTATTAAAAGATTTACAATGGCATTGTACTAAGTGTGAGTTAAAATCAGGTCAAGCGAAAACTTGGCAAATATGGCGACAAGAAAAAGGTATTCAACTAGATAAAGATGAAAAGGGTAATTGGTTTAAAACTATGCAGTGTCCTACATGCGGCATTAAAACAGTTCATAGGAAACTAAAATCTTTAGATATATTAGATGAAACAAAAAGTCGCTCAGGAATCTCTCAATATTTAGCAAGAAGAGTTAAGCAAGTTTACAATAATGAAGATGCTTTGTTTTTAAGATCATTTGCATCAAGAGAATTAGAAGTTGATCATAAGTTTCCACAAATAAGATGGAAAACAGATGAAGAAGAAAATAAAACCTCAATGAGTGAAACAGAGATAAAAGAAAAGTTTATATTGTTAACTCGAAGTAATAATCTTTTAAAATCAAGACAATGTGAAAGATGTTTCAAAGAAGGTATAAGAGGTAATTTTCCTGGGATTTATTTTTGGTGTGAAGGAAATGAGAAATGGAATGGTGCAGATAAATATGATAAAAATGGTTGTGTAGGTTGTTTTTGGTATGACCCATATAAATGGAGAGAAGAGTTAAATAAATTAATAAAATAATATGAAAAAGTTAATAAAATATTTGTACTTAAGTTTATATAGGATATAATGTTGAAGATAAACAAATTCAAGGTAAAAGAGCTAATGGCAAAAAAGAAGATAAACAGTCAAACTGAATTAGCAAAGATGTTAGGCATTTCTAAAAATCAGTTATCAAATATTTTATCTGATAAATTTAATCCAATTAAAAGTAATGTTATTGAATTGGCAGAATTTTTAGAGGTAAGTCCGTTAGAAATTATTGAGAATAAAAAGGTTGAAGAATGAACTATATAGGTTCAAAACTTAAACTTTCTTCTTGGATACAAGATGAAGTAAGAAAAGTTGTAGGTAGCGATTTATCAGATAAAATATTTTGTGATATTTTTGCTGGGACCGGAATAGTTGGACGAACTTTTAAAAAAGATGTAAAGCAAGTTATAGCCAATGATTTAGAACATTACAGTTATGTACTCAATAAAAATTATATTGAAAATCATGAAGAGATAGAAGATAAAGAAAAATATATAGAAGAACTTAATAATTTACCACTCATAAACAACGGTTTTATCTACCAAAATTATTGTATGGGTAGTGGAAGTGGACGACAATATTTTAGTGATGAAAACGGTAAAAAGATAGACACTATGAGAACTAAAATAAAAGAGTGGTATGAGAGCCAAGAGATAGGAAATAGTTTATACTATTTTTTATTGGCTTCATTAGTTGAAAGTGCTGATAAGGTAGCAAATACTGCCTCTGTTTATGGAGCATTTTTAAAACATCTCAAAAAATCTGCTTTAAAAGAGTTAGTTTTAGAGCCTGCTTATTTTATAGAAAATGACAATTCTCATCAAGTTTTCAATAAAGATAGTAATGAACTTATAAAAGAGATAAGCGGAGATATTTTATATTTAGACCCTCCATACAATCAAAGACAATATAGTGCTAATTATCATTTATTAAATACTATAACGCAATATGATAATTTTGTACCCAAAGGTAAAACAGGATTAAGAGAATATAACCGTTCTGACTATTGTAAAAAGAATGAAGTACATAAAAGTTTCGAAGAACTTATAAAAAATGCAAACTTTAAATATATTTTTCTAAGTTATAATAATGAAGGTTTAATGAGTGAAAATGATGTTGAAAATATTATGAAAAAATATGCAAAAGATGATAAATCATATAAGTTAGTAAAAAAAGAGTATCAAAGATTTAAAGCTGATAAAACAGATAATAGAAATCACAAGGCTAATAGCACTTTTGAATATCTTCACATTTTGGAAAAGAAATGATTTTGTTGGGTTCAACCGGATCTATTGGTGTTAATGCACTTTTAGTTGCCAAAAGGTTTGGCATTGCAGTAGAAGTACTTGTTTGTGGTAAAAATATTGACTTACTCAATAAGCAGATACAAGAGCATCATCCTAAAGTTGTTGTTGTTGCAAACGCAGCGGATATTGCAAAAGTAAATCATAGCTGCGTTTATGCGGGTGAAGAGGCAATTCTCCGTGCTATAGAAGAGTCTCAAAGTAAATTAGTAGTGAATGCTTTAGTTGGTTTTTTAGGGCTTCGTCCGACTCTTAAAGCGATAGAGTGTGATAAAAAAGTAGCTCTGGCAAACAAGGAGTCCCTTGTTGCCTGTGGTGCTTTCATTGACACATCAAAAATCCAGCCTATAGATTCAGAG
>JALUWO010000074.1 GCA_027019405.1 Candidatus Altimarinota bacterium
CTTGAATAGCTACAAAGCAAACATTTTTCTTGCAAAACTCTTGCAACAAATTCAGAACAAAACCAATCATGATTTCATTTAAAATTCATATTTAACATCTGAGCAAAAAATATTCAAATCCAGTTGTAAGAATTTCACATTTCTTCCATAGCAAACAAAAGCATTTTTTTGTAATCTTCATCTGGAATATCCATTTCCACTACATCCCAATTTTTTGGATTCAAGAATATTTGTTTAGCTCTTACTCATCCGTCAACTTCACTAGAACTGATACAAACATCACCAAATTGTATTTCTACATGTGAATATTTTGTGTATTTTCCAGGTATTCAAACAAACTTTTGTTTTAATCTAATGAGTTTTCAAAAAAAAGTTTTACTATTTTTGTAAAAGCAAATTCTAATTTTTTTCATCTTTAATCTCTTTAGTTTTAAATCTTTTTTCTATTTCCTCTTTTGTTTTTCTTTCTATAAACTCTGTTCATTTATCAAATCAGAAATTAAAGATCCTAAACAACATGTTTATAATCCTCCTTTCATATCCGTTCCTTACTTTCAAATCCCTTAAATGTTCTATTATACTTGTAAACTCTCAAAATATAAACAATCATAAAATTACAAAAGCTATTATCCCTATATTATCAGATTTAAAAATATAAGCTATATGCCAAACAATACTACAAATCACACCTAAAATAGCCCATATTCATGTTTTCATTATTAAACCATTTGTCCATTTTCTACTGCTTACTTGTCAAATACTCCTTGCTACAATAAAACCTAAAATCATATCTACAACCATCAAAGCAAAAAGTAGTAAACACAAAAAAACTACTAATTCAAATCCATAAATTCTAAATCAAATAAATCATCATAGAAATAATATAGTTGCAGCTAAAACACTTTTTTCCATTAGTTTAAATTATCTTTTAAATCTTTTATCTGTTTATCTTTTTCAGCTTCAAGTTTTGAATACATAGTATTATATTCATCAGCTTTTTGTTTTATCTTATCTGCTAAATCTTTTACATCTACTCATTTATCATTAGCAAGTCTTGTAAGATATTCACTATCTTGTCAAGCAATAACCTTTTCAGCTTCTGTAAGTTTGATAGCCCAAGTTTGCACTTCCATTTCTGGATAGTCTTTAATGTAGTTTTTTATAGTTTCATCAAACCATTTGTTTATTCAAATAATTTTATTATATTTTTCTAATTTTTCTTTCGTGTATTCTCTTCATATAATATTCTCTTGTATATTACAAATATCAACTATATCATAATCAATTCAAGAATAATATAAATTGTCAACTTGTGTATTGTTTTTTGTAATTTGTATATTATTTCATATAGCTATAATTATATTTTTTTTAAGTAGTGCTTTCATTTTTATTAATTATATTGTAAATTATTTCTACATATTAATATTTCTGTATCAGACAATACTATTCAATAATCTTTTTCATCTCAAGTATTAACTCAAGGTATTGGTATTTTTTTACTTATTCATCATAATGTTAATATTTTTATATTATCTCAAGCTAATCAATTTTCTTGTGCTTGTCATATTAATATTTCATAATCTTTTGTTCAAATTCTTCCTGTTCAATAGTTAGAATTTCATCAATCTTGGTATGTTATGAATACTTTGTCTGTATCAACTTTTGCTATAGAAGTATAATAATATTGATAAGAATGTTTATCATTTTCAATTATAATTTTTGTTCAATAAGATATAGCTGTTCAAGATATAGTAGCTATTTGTCATATTAAATCATATTCATCTCAATATGACATATATCATATAAACACTTCATTTTCTTTAAGTAAATTAGCTGCAATACAATTACTTCTTGCTTGATTAAAAATAGTTTCATTGCCATAAGTTATAGATGTTCAGCTTACTACTCATACTATTCAAGTTCAATAAGTACTATTTCAATTATCTTTATAAGCTATAAATACCTTGTCCGTATCTAATTTTACAACTGAAATATAATATGTATCATCATTATTAAACACAACCTTACTACCGTATGAGATGTCAGTTCAACTAACTGTGGCTACTATTCCTGTTCATTTATTACTTACCTTATATCCTATAAATACTTTATTTGTATCTATACTTTTAGTAGAATTTTGATATGCCGTACTTGAATTATCATATACATTAGCTGTTCAATAAGTTATATCTGTTCAATTTACAGTAGCTACAATTCAGGTTCAGTAGTAATAATTTCATGATCAATCAGAATAAGCTATAAATACTTTGTCTGTATCTATTTTATGACATCATATGTCTGTGGTTGTAGCACTATTAAAAACAGCTTCACTACCATACGATATGTTTGTTCAGTCTATAGTTGCTACTATACCTGTTCAATAGTTAGAATTTCATCAATCTTGGTATGCTATGAATACTTTGTTATCATCTATTTGACAACTTATAATTCGGCTTGTAGTAGCACTATTAAATACAAACTTATTTCAATAAGATATATATTTTCATTTTACTGTTGCTACTATACCTATTCAATAGTTAGAATTTCATCAATCTTGGTATGCTATGAATACTTTGTTATCATCTATTTGACAAGCTGAAATATAATTTAAACTTCAAGGATTAAATACACTTTTAGTTCAACTTTCATAATCTAATCATTTAATTTTTCAAATTCATCAATCATCTATTATTTTTACTAATTCTCAAGCTGAAATATCTTCGTATGCTTCAAATGTTTTAATAAATGAATTAAAATCTAATAAATCTAATTCTGTGCTACTTATAGCTTTATAACTATTTCAAGGAATTATATTTCAATTATTATCATATCAATAATATTCTCAAGTAACTAATCAGCTTTGGTGATTATCATATTGGGTATTAAATTTTCATATTTCTCAAGCATTTTTATCAACTTGTAATATTCAAACAAAATTATTTCAACCTTTCAGTGCTAAATATTGTCATACTATTTTAATATATAAATCATCTGTTTGATTAGTCCAAGATGTTCAGTCATAAGTAGATAAAGTTCATAAGATTTTATCAGCTCCAGCACTTTCAGCTTCAAAATAATCATTTACATCAGTTCAAGTTGCTTTTAAAACAAAATGATAAAGTGTATTCTTTTCAGCTATAAATCAAGAAAAAATAAATTCAACTTCTTGATAATCTGTAGATAAATCTTCTTTTGCTACTGTTTGTGAAGTAGATAAAACAGTTCCACTTGGCTTTCATCAGTCATTAGATTGTATTTCTGCATAAATATCATTTCTATCACTACCAGTTTTTTTAACTTTAGCAATAATTTTATCTATTCATCATACTCAATAAAAACTTTGAGCAA
>JALUWO010000075.1 GCA_027019405.1 Candidatus Altimarinota bacterium
CCGTGTCCTCGATATGACTTTAAACTGTCGCAAGAGGTAACCGTAACACCTTACCTCTTGAAATAATTGTTAGGTGTTACAAATACTTTTAAAACATTTGAAAGGTGTTACTATGAAAATAATTAAACAAGCTTATTCAGCTAAAGTTCTTTTAAGAGAGGTTCAAGTCTGTACTGTTGGTACAAAGTACCCGTTTAAAGATCAAGTTGTCTTAACTGCTGAGAATACTTATTCTCATCCTGATTTTGAGTTATTTACATATACTCAAAGGATAGATGTTTGTATCTCTTGTGAAAATAGAATTGAAGCTTATAAGCTTTATCAAAAACTAAGTGAATATTTTAAATCTAAAAAAATGCTACCTCTTGAAGTTGGTGTTTTCCATAAACCGTGGACTTCTAATAATCAAAAGTCCAGGAAGTATTTTTCTTATTCTTCTATAAATTCTAATGAGCTTTTACAATTATTACCTACTCTTAATGAAGATAAATCTTTAAATTATCATCCAAGCGACAAAAATAATGTTAATAGCTCTGCTCTTAATGTTGGTTTTGACCTTACTTATCAGATAAAGGATTTTAAAATGGAACATTTATTTTTAGAAGAGATTGATGGTAAAAAATTAGATAAGCCTTATTACAAACTTTCTCTCTACACTACTTCTATTTTTGAAAATGTAGATCCTAAATCTAATGAAATCACTGAAAATGAAGAAATTGTCCTTTTTGAAATAAATGGTGATAGTGAAAGTGAAATTATTCTTCTTGCTAAACTTCTTCATAAAAATTTAACTGATAAAAAAGTTTTTCAAGCAAAGGGTGGTTTTCCAAGAATGGAACGGGATTTTTATCGTGTTCGTCTTGATGAGTCTGCAAGTTATTATATTAATTTGCTTTCAAAAAAATAGTTTTTTAGTGGGCTTTTTGAGCCTACTTTAAAGGTTATTTATAGCCTAAATTTTTAAAAGGGGGTTTGTTATGAAAAACAAACTTGATGCCTTAAAGGCAAAATTGGGTCAATTTAAAGGTGCTATTGCTGCTGGTGCTGTTCTTGCTTCTACTGGTGCTTTTGCTGTTACACCGTTAGATACTGCTTTAACAAGTGTTACATCGACTGCTACTACTGGTCTTGCTTCAGTTGAGTCTCATAGTGCGACTGTAATTGCTGCTGTTTTTGGAGTTGTTCTTTTATTTGTTGGTGCAAGACACCTTTTTTCTGCTTCTAAAGCAAAATAATATTAGGGGATTTTTCCCCTACTTTTAAGGATATATTATGTTAAATTTAACTTTAGTTCAAAGTGTTATTGTTTCTCTTCTTTCTCTCACTTTGCTATATGTTGCTTTCGGCGATTTTGTCGATATTTCTAAAAAAAGATAAAATTATGAAAATATTTCTTTTTATATTTTTGTCTTTTTCTTTTTTAAATGCTGATTATCTTTTATCTGTTAAAAATAAATGTATTTTAGATTATTATTATTCTAATTCTTATATTTATTATCATTATTCTTCAAGTCCTAAAATTTTACAAAAATCATTTTCTAAAAATTATCAAAATTATATCTTTAGTGGTTTTACTTATGATCCAAATTCTAATATTTGTAAAAAAAATCAATATTTAGGTTTATCTTATTATCAATATAATTTTTTATATGGTTTATTTGGTTTTTTTCTTGGTTTTATTATTCTTTGGTTAGTTCCGAAAAGGTCTTGATATGAAAAAAATATTTTTTGTTTTATTTTTTATTACTGTTTCTCTTTTTGCTTCTGATAGTAATTCATCTTTAGTTACTGTACCTATTTATCATATTACAGATAATATTTCTTCTAATTATTTTTTTAGTTTGATATTTTATGTTTTATTACTCGCTATACCCTCTAAGATAGCTTTACAAATATTATGGGATTATGCTTCTCATAGAAAATAAAAAAGGATAAATAATGCGTTTATTTATGGTGTTTGTTTTGTTTTTTTCTTTTGCTTTTAGCAAATTAATTTATTTCAAAGGTGGTAATATGTCTTTACAAGATTTAACAAATATTGTTTCAGTTGAGACTCGTTCTTCTATTGTTTTATCATCTTTGCTTAATCAAAAAAAGGTTTATTTAATTGTTAATAAAGTTATCAATTCTGATTTATTGCTTTCTTATTACAGATCTCTTTTATCTGCTAATGGTTTAAAATTAATTCGTAAAGGCTCTTTTTATCTTGTTTCTCCTGTTTCTGACAAAATGTTTTATTCTTATCATTTTAAGCATAGAAAAGCTATTCAATTTAAGCCTTTTTTGATTTCTCTTGGTAAATCTTGTTTTTTAGGTTTTAATATGATTGCTTGTAATGCTATACCTAAAAAAGTTAATTTTGTTAAAAAATTAGTAAGGTCTTTTGATGTTCCTCTTCCTTATTCTAAATTTAAAAATTATACTGTTTCTATTTCTATAAAAGTATTAGAGAGTAGTTATAATGATTTAAAAAATTTATCTAATCATTTTATAAATAATTTTAAAACTAATAATCTTCAATCTTCTGTTCAATTTGGCAAAAATGGTCTTTCTCTTTCTTCTTTGCTTTTTTATAACGGTGTTTCTGTTGTTAATAATTTGTCTTTTAATTATCTTTTTAATTATTTGCAATCTAAGGGTATTTCTTCTGTTCTGAATGAGCCTAATATTTTAGTTTCTAATAATAATTCTACTTCTATTGTCTCTGGAGCTAATCAAAAAGTTATTGCTTCTATAACTAAAAATTCTAAAGTTGCTAATCAAACTACTACTACTTATACTGATTTTGTTTCTGGTCTTTCTTTATTTGTTCATGTACACATTATTAATGATAAAAAAGTTAAAATTACTTTAAAATTTAATAATCAAAATGTTATTGGTGGCACTTCTGAATTGCCTATTTCTTCTAAGCAGTCTTATAATACATCTTTAATTGTTAATAAAAATTCTTCTATTGTTCTTGGTGGTATTCTTTATAATAAAGTTTCTAAAGATATTTCTAAAGTTCCAATTCTTGGTGATATTCCTATTCTTGGTTTTCCTTTTAGATCTTCTCATAATGTTTCTGTTAAAAAGGTTTTATCACTTGTTTTAACTGTAAAGGATATTTTGAAATGAAAAAGATTTTTTTATTTTTATTGTTTTTTTATACTTTTTCTTTTTCTTCTTCTTTATCTAGTATTCCTATATCTTATTTTATTCATGGTCATACCATTCCTGCTTCAGATGCTCCTTCAAATATTTTTCCTGATTTCTTTGTTTTTCCTGGCTCTACTCCTGGATCTTTTTTTAAAAAAGGTGTTACTTATGTTAAAAATGGTGGTGTTACTGAAAC
>JALUWO010000076.1 GCA_027019405.1 Candidatus Altimarinota bacterium
AAGTTTTAAAGAGTCTTTTTGAGTATTTATATTGTTTTTTATATAAATACCATGCCCACCAAAAAGGTTTTCTTCAGAAAATATGGTATCTTTAATATATACTAATGCATCAATATTAGGTTTAATCTCATTAATATCGTTTGCAATATGATTTTTTGGAATATCAAATAATTGTTTAGCATAGCTTGCTCCATTGGTATAATAAAGAGTCATTTCTCTAAATTGGTGCTTTAATTGAATTTGTAATGCTCCTAGGGAGACAAGTCCACTTTGGATTGAATATACAGCCAAACTTCTTCTATACTGGTGGGATCTAAATCGCCATATCTTCCCAACTTCTATTTCTAAGTTATTTTTATTGAATTCAATATTTTCAATCTCAAGTTTATCTTCAATTGTAATTTTGCATTTGGTGTAATCTAATTGAAGTTCAGATATATAAGTAAATCTTGGTCTAGCCACTAATGTATTTGCTGTAAATTTATACTTATTTCGTAATGTTTCAATAGAAATAAATAATGGTATATTATAAACATCAGTGTCATAATAGTGAGCTATAACCTGATTAAAAGATGTCAATATTTGAATTGTTCTTTCAATTTTTTTTGTGGTAATCCATGTTGCTTTTTGATTTCTCCCTGCTAATTTAGATGTAGAACTCATTAATCTGCATACACCATGTTCTAACTCTTTTTTTACTAAACAATCTGTTTGTAGATTAAGTAATTCACCAATTCTCATACCGCTGTAAGCCAAGATAAGATGCTTTATTGTTCCTTGTACATTTCCTATAAAGCGTATAAATGTTAATTTATCTTTTACATTGTATTGTTCAAATAAATTTGTTAGATGATGTCTTTGTATAAATTTAGTCCATTCTATTTCATGATTAAATTTAGTATATTTCTTTTGAACAGTTTTAACACCTAAAGAAAATTTATCACAATCAAGAAACTCTTTTAAAAAATTTAAAAGATTAGGCATATTATTTTCTATTGTATCAATTTGTGACCATCTTTGTTTAATACTTTCAAATAGTATTCTTGAGGGTATTAATGCTGTTTGTTGCATATTGTTATCATACTGTGTATATAACTTTTTTAATAAAGCAAACACTTCTTTATCTTTATAAAAAGGAATTTTTGTAATCTTGTTTTGTTGCTTATGTAAAAAGTTTAATAACGAGTGAAGCGTAATAATTTGTATTCTAGTTTTGAGAGATGAATTTATTAAATCTAATAAATAAGAGGTGCTGCATAAAATTTCTTTTATAGATACTTTCTTTTTAATGGCATATTGAGACAAAGGATAAAGAGCATCATCAAAGTAATGATGAATTGATGAGACAGAATATTGTGAACCGTTTCTCCCTTCACCAAAAAACATAATCAACAAGATTATTTTTTTAATTTCAGAGATATTTTTTTTGTCTATTTTTTTATCAAAAATTAACAATGTTGCTTGAGAAGGATTTGATATATATGGACTAAAATCCCAAATATTGTCTTTGTACAGGGAAATGACTTTATCATCTAAAGTTTTTGATACAACAAAATCTTCATCAATTAAATCAATATTAAATTCATTATATTTGACAAAGCTAGGTATAGTCTTACTTTTAGAATAATAGTCATCAAACAGTTTTAAAGCAGCACTCATTACAACATACCTATAGAAATTAACATGTTCAACTTGTGTTCCCAGTAAGGGTGCAAATTTTCATGTTCAAATACATCAGACTCTATCTCTTTTAATGTTTTGAGATCGCTTTTATTGCTAGTTATAATAAGTTTTTCTATACTTTCAATTCTTTTATAGATGTCTCCATATACAGAATTAAAATGTTGTTCATCTTTTGCAATATATCTACACTCACTAATTAAATATTTTAGGCTGTAAAGTTTTTGTAAATCCTCTTTATCTACATATATTCTAAAGTGTTCGCAGAATAAGCAATTTTCACTTTTTTGATTTTGGAGAGTAGAAATTTCGCGGTTACTACATTTACCTATATTTGTGGAAACATTATCATCTGAAGTTGAAAAAATATTTTTATTTAATTTATCAAAATAATTGCTAAGTTGTTCAGCTGAGGATTCATCAGATTCACCCAAATAACTTTTCATAATTGTTGTTACTGATGATTGTAACAGTTGAGAAGCTGCTAAAATACCGTTTTGTTTAACAACCTGATGAGTTTTATTTACTCTAAGTTGTTTTGAGCTTATATTTGGAAGATTGGGATCTAGTGAGGTAATAAATAATTTATTGATATAAGAGCTGAATACACCATGTTTAAGAGTATTCGTTATTCTAGCTTTTTTTCCATTTCCAATAAAAAATAGGTACTCTAAACTATATCCATTCAAGAGATAATCACGCAATTGTAAATATTTTTTAAAATCATTTACAAACTGATTTTTTATTTGAAATTCAACTAATTTATTTCCTGCACGATACTTTATATTCTTAAATTTATATTGAATATCATCTGTTTCATATTCATCAGCCCATGCAAGTGTTGCAGCAGTAGAATCATTCATCCCTGTATTTGTTAAAAATAGTATATAAAATGCTTTCAGTGCATGAGAAGCTAATTCTACTCTTTTTGACGATTGCCTTTTATTAGCATTATCTATAGTTTGTCTAAAGCTTTTTATAGAGACTTTGGCTATATTGTCATTGTCAAAATGATAAATATCTTGTAGAGATACAACACTCCTTACAGTTCCATTTTTAGGATCAAATGCCATCGGAAAATCTTTATTTTCTTTGAAAAATGTTTTAGAAGAAGGTAAACACCAAATCTCTTTATTTGACAGCTTTAATTTTAAAGGATATGGGTTATTGTTTAATAAAAAATCTGTTACCTGATGAAAAAAATTATAATAAAAATTATAATGATATTTCATATCTTCGTCAGAACTTTTACTAAGAGTATTTTTTCTAATATTTTTTATTAACTTTATAGATGATAATAATCTATTTTCTTTATCATTAAATATAGTTGATAGAAATTTATATGCTCTTGTATGTTTAACATGTGCTTCAGCTTGAAGTACCTTACTTGTTCTTATTCCTCTTTTCAAAAATAATGTATATTCATAAAAGATGCTTACTGCATGATCCAAATTATTAATATAAAGTATATTTTCTTGATTCATCCAATTAACAAAGTGAATTAAATATCTTATCGCTATAGTTATTGTTACATCTGTACTACCTTTTTGTATATGTGCAATTATTATATCTTCAATAATATATTTGATAATTATTTTTCTTTTTGATTGGTATGTATATAAATCAACTGTTAATTTA
>JALUWO010000077.1 GCA_027019405.1 Candidatus Altimarinota bacterium
TTAGACTTGTATATGCTTAGTAGCTTGCCTTTAAGAATTAGCATATTTTATCCTTTGTGGTGAATTTAACTAAGCTTAGTTATTTGTTTCAGATCTGATGGTGAAATTGTAGGATAGAAGTTTAAATTATAATAGGTCGAGAGTATTTATTTTTTAAATAAAATGAGCACAATTTATTTAAACTGGATAAATTGTGGTAGAAAATACTTTTTTCATTAGTGGTTTATAGGCTTTATTTTCTGTAATATGTTTATGCCCCAATTCTATAAGCATTTTAGAGTAAAAATCTATTGCATCATCCATAGACATTTTCCATAGATATGTATACTCTTTTTTTCTATCATAGGCATAGATTAGATTGCCTAAAAAATTTGATTTTAGATAAACATTGACTTTTAAATATCTAGGGGATATGCCTATTTTATATTTACTTTGGTTTTTATCAAAAACAATATCTTCAAAAAAATATCTTGATATATTTTTTATAGCATCGCAAACTTTTGTTTTATTGATTTTTTTATTTCTATACAGAAAAGACATTTTTATAATAAAACTTCTTACAATAGTATCATTTGAAACATTTGATCCATTTAAAAAACTAAATGCTTGTTTGATGCCCTCTCTTTGAGCTTTACTTAAATCAAGTTTAAGATTATTAAAGTCATATAAAGAGCTCATTGTCATCATAAAATTAGCTATAGGCTCATGATTTCTTAGAGTTCTAAAAGACAATCTTATAATTTTTGTTCTGCTTATATCTTCATTGGATATAAGCTTAAAAGGATAGCTTGGATCAAGTAATTCATTAAGTCTTTTATAATATTTTTCAGTTCCTTCTTTATAGCCACTACTAAAAAATGCTGTTCCTGTATAATTTATACTATGGTTATTTTTATCTATTGAATCAAATGTTTCATAAATATATTTTAACTGTCTTAAAAAATTATTGGCTATTATCATATTATTATTTGTCGTAAAAATATCAAATTCAATTAAATATAAAAAATCTTTTTCAAGTGTTTGCACATCTTGCTTAGTAAAATATTTATTTTTTGATTCAAAAAAATATTTCAAAGTATCATTAAATGCTTTTTTAAAAAAATTTTCTTTTGTAATGTTTAGTTTGTTTAATATAGTGGTAAAATCTTGATGATTTTTAGAATCATGAATATAGAGTAAATATTCTAATTCTGTTTTTATGTCGCTCTCTTTAATTAAATCTAGATTTATGGATATAATCTCTTGTAATAGTTGATATTCTTTTTTATTTATTTGCATATTATGCCTTTTACAATTTGTTTTTTTGCATAAATTTAATATGATAGATTATTTGGACTCTTAACTCTTTTAAGTAAAAAATAAATTTCTTCTTTTTTTAAACTTACTCCAGATTTATTAAAATAAAATTTACTTGCTTCTTTAAACCCAAAAATATTATTCCCCAAATACACATGCCCTAAATAATATTTTAAAATATTTTCTTTTGATTCTTGTCGTTCATATTTTAATGCAAAAATAGTTTGTTTGATTTTTCTTGTAAGATTTCTTTTTCTTCTGTATTGTAAAGTAATATTTTGTTGCTTGATATCATAAATTTGCTGACTTATTGTACTTGCACCTTCTTTTATTTTAAAATGTTTTAAATTTGAAATACTTGCTCCAACAATACGTATAAAATCTATTCCATTATGCTTAAAAAATCTTTTGTCTTCAATTAAGATTAAATTTAAAATCAAGTTTTTGTCTAACAAAATATCTTTAGAAATTTTTTCAATTATATGATAATCCATTTAACTTCTTCAAAATAACTTTACCACTAGAATTTGCATCTTGTCTATCAAAAGTACCCTCCAATAAACTACTTGGTGAAGTTATTTTTAATTGTAATTGTCCAGCAATAATACGCTCTTTACCATGCTCTTTTATATTTAATATAAGTTTGTGATTCATAAAAGTTCTTTTTATATAGCCGTCATATTCACTAAATGTTTTTTCATCTCCTTTGTATTCCTTAGCAGTGTTATCTTTTAATTTTTCAAAATATTTTTCACCTTTTATAGTTACATGATTATTATCTTGATTAATAAACATTGTATATTTGACTTCCATATCTTTGTAGGGATTATATTTAGTTTTATTATAAATCAATATCATTTCCCATTTTCCAGATATATCAGGTATATAATAGATTTTTTCTTTAATAAACCAATAAATAGACCAGAGAATAAGCAATATTAATATACCAACAAAACCAAAACTTTTAAAATAATCTAAAATTGCTATTATTTTTTCCATCAATTATATTTTCTTAACATGGTGCATCATATAGTATTCCAAAATAATAACTAAAATAAAAACATTTGTTTATGGGATATAAAATATTCCTCTTCAATAAATTATTATAAGTCATTTTTTCATCAAAAAACTTTGAATTTCTTCTAAACTATATGCTGGTTTTCTCTTATGTATCATAGAATGACAATTTGGACAAATAGGTCTTAAGTCTTTGATTGGATTTACTTCATATTCTTTATTGATTTCTGATAACGGTTTTATATGATGAACATGAATAAATCCTTTACCAATTTCTCCATATTTTTCTTTAAAATCAAAACCACAAATAAAACATTTTGCTCCATAGTATTTTATGCATTCTTGTCTTGCTTTAGGATTTCTTTCATAAGCATTAACAATAACTTGCTTTTTTGACCCTTCTGATAAAGTTTGATTTTCTAATTCATCCGGATATATTATATTTGCATCTAATATATCTTCTAAAAATTCAATATAACGACCAAAAGCACTGCTATACATATTATTTCCACGAGAGTTTTTTTTGAAATATTCATCAATTCTAAAATAATAGTCTCTTATCTGTTTTGCTTTGACAGAACTACTAATACTAAATAAATCAAAATTTGTATAGCCAATTCTTTTTAAATCATTAGAAATAGTTATTATAGTTTTAGCATATCTTTTTGGACGATTATTATTAATCAGCCATTGTTCAAATAAACTTTGCATATAATTCCCAACTTATAACTCTTTTTTTAATACACATTATATAATAAATAGTCTAAAAAAGACAAGATTAACACTTATATAAGATATTGCGGTTACTTGAGTAAAAAGCTTTTGTATTATAAATTAGGTCCAATAAGCATATACTTTCTAAACCAAGAAATAATCTACTGTGCCCAAATTGTGCCCAAAAATGACTAAAAATTGCTATTTTTAAAAATTGATAGAGTTGCGAAAGTCCGTATTTGTGGTCTTTCGTGGTTGTTTAGATTTTGTTTAGGGCTCTCCAGCATCCG
>JALUWO010000078.1 GCA_027019405.1 Candidatus Altimarinota bacterium
AAAGAGTTGAATGATTGTATGTAAATACAGTTGAAAAATGAGTTAGATTATGAAGAGATTTATTTTCTTGAGATATTGAGGAAAAAATAAGAAATATATCTTGAAAAAAAGTTATAGGTTGAAAAGAATATTTAAAAATTATATACAATAATAGAGAACATAAATATTTAACAGATATAAAACCAAGTAGTTCAAAATCATATATAGATAAAAATTTTGCAATAGATGTTTTATGAATATCTGATAAAGATTTAAAACAATGATATATAAGAGTTGAATGATCTTTACTTTGAGAAAAGAAAAAATTTAAATTAATTTTAAAAGAATTATGAAGTATAAATTTTATACTTTGATTTAATTCTTTGAAGTGATTTTTAATTGATCCATATAAATATAAAAAATGAGAACTTCCAGTTTCAGAAGTAGATAAAATAGTTAAGTGAAAAAATGTAGCAATAAAGAGAAATCAACAAGAACAACTAAAAAAATTGGATAAAGCTTTGATATGAATTGATAAGAAATTATTAATTTTAAAATATTTTTCTCCTGTTAATTTAATATCTGAAAAACAAAAATTTATTGAATCAAAATGAAAATATATTCCTGAATTAGAATATAATGATATAAATTTAGATTTAGATAGATTTGAAAAAGAGTTGGAAAATATTGAAGTTCCAGATATTCCTTTGTCTGATATTTATAAAAGAAAAAAAGAAGAAATAATAAATAAAATTAATTTATTAAGAGCATTTAAAAATAAAAATTCAAAAGATATAACTTTATATTCTCAAAAGATTTATTGAATGGTAGATAAACAAAATTTAGATTATTGTAATTCTATTATTGAAAATAAAGCTGAAATAAAAGATGAAGAAGAATATTTAAGTTTTGATGAAATAAAAGATTTTATAAATAAATTTAATCATATATATGATATTAAAATAAGTTTAAAACTTTCAAATAAATCTGCTAGATTTGTTATGAAATGAGATGTTTTATTTATGAGAGAATGAGCTAAAGTTTGAAAAAAAGAAATGAGATCTATTATTGCTCATGAAATAGAATGACATTACTTAAGAAAAATAAATTGAAAAAAATTGGATTATTTAATTTTTTGACATTGAACTGCTTGATATTTAGAAATTGATGAATGAATTGCTATTTATAATCAAAATAGATTTTTATCAAAAACAGATAGAAAATATTATGGTATTTTTGAAAGATATTATTTTGTAAATTATGCTTTAAATCATTCTTATCAAAAATTACTTGAAAAAATGCTTGAGTATTATAATAATGATTATGAAAGAGTATTTACTTATTTAGTTAGATTAAAAAGATGATTATCAAAATTCTCTGATGATTGAATTTTTACAAAGGATTTAGTTTATGTAAATTGATATTTAAAATTGGATAATTTTATAACTAACTGATGAAATCTAAAAGAATTATATTTATGAAAAATAAATATAAATGATTTAGAAGAGATAAAAACTAGTTATTTTTTAAAAATTGATTTTAATGAATTAAAAACTCCATTTTTCTTGTAAGATTAGCTTTTTTAAAAGCTTTTCTTATAAAGAAAAAAACTTTTTTTTAAAAAAAACTAAAAAAAAGTTTGCATTTTATTTTAGATTTTATATAATTCCCGAGCTTTTAGAAAATTTGGATGCGTAGCTCAGCTGGTTAGAGCGCTGCACTGTCACTGCAGAGGTCGCGAGTTCGAATCTCGTCGTGTCCGCCATTTAACTAAAAGTTGGGGCCTTAGCTCAGTTGGCTAGAGCGCCTGCCTTGCACGCAGGAGGTCAGGAGTTCGACTCTCCTAGGCTCCACCATTTTTCAATACAAAATACAAAATGTTAAATAAAATAGTATTTTGTATTTTACATTTTATATTTTATATTGAGATTATGCCTGCAAACAAAAGACCTAGAAGATTAAATTATGCTGTAAATAAAAAATGACCTAAAAGTGGAGGTAAAGTTGCTAAAGCTATAAATCATTATAAAAAATTACAAACAAGAATTAATTTTGAGGGAGAAACAAAATGGTTAAAAAATGCAGTTGAAATAGTTACTGTTAAATTAAAAAAATACCAAATAAATCTTAACAAAATTTAAAAATGCCTAGATTAAGAACACATGCTCATAGAAAATTAAGAAGAGCATTAGAAAGAATTGAAAAAAAGATGGCAAAAAGAGTTAGATAATAACTTGATAATTTTGCAAAATAGATATAATTATCTTACAAATTTATTTTTTATATATTAATAATAAAAATATTATGGCTTTTGATAGAAGTAAACCACATATGAATGTAGGTACAATTGGTCATGTTGATCATGGTAAAACTACAACTACTGCAGCAATTTCTGCTGTATTATGAGCACAAAATGGTGATGAAGTTAGAGATTTTGCATCAATTGATAATGCTCCAGAAGAAAGAGCAAGAGGTATTACAATTAATACTTCACATGTAGAATATGAAACTGCTAATAGACACTATGCTCATGTAGATTGTCCATGACATGCTGATTATGTTAAAAACATGATTACTGGTGCTGCTCAAATGGATGCTGCTATATTAATAGTTGCTGCTACTGATGGTCCTATGGCTCAAACTAGAGAACATATATTATTATCTAGACAAGTATGAGTTCCTTATATTGTTGTGTTTATGAATAAATGTGACATGGTAGATGATGAAGAAATGCTTGAATTAGTTGAAATGGAAATCAGAGATTTATTATCTAAATATGACTTCCCAGGTGATGATACTCCAGTTATTAGAGGTTCAGGGTTAGTTGCATTAGAAAATCCAACTGATATGATTAAACCATATGGTGCAAAAACAATTATTGAATTATTTGATGCTCTTGAAGCTTTTGTTCCAGTTCCAGAAAGACCTACAGATAAAGATTTCTTAATGCCTATTGAAGATGTATTCTCAATTAAAGGTAGAGGTACTGTTGTTACTGGTAAAATTGAACAAGGTGTTATTAATGTTGGTGATGAAGTTGAAATTGTTGGTATAAAAGAAACTCAAAAAACTACTGTTACATGAGTAGAAATGTTCCATAAACAATTAGAAAGAGGTGAAGCTGGTGATAATGCTGGTTTACTTATCAGAGGTATTGATAGAGATCAAGTAGAAAGAGGTCAAGTATTAGCTAAACCAGGTTCTATTAAACCACATACTGAATTTGAAGCTGAAGTATATATCCTTACTAAAGATGAAGGTGGTAGACATACTCCTTTCTTCAAAGGTTATAAACCTCAATTCTACTTTAGAACTACTGATGTTACATGAGATATTGAATTACCAGAAGGTGTAGAAATGGTTATGCCTGGTGATAATATTAAAATAAATGTAAAACTTCAACAACCTATTGCAATGGATCAAGGTCTTAAATTTGCAATAAGAGAAGGTGGTAGAACTGTTGGTTCATGAGTTGTTGCTAAAGTAAAAGCATAATTCTAATGTAATCTGATATTCATTCTTACTGAAAAGTAAGAGTGAATAATGAGCTTATATTATATTAATTGTTATTTAAAATAAAATGGTTGCAAAAAAAACTACAAAAAAAATTAGAATAAGTGTTAAATCTTTTGATCATAGATTATTAGATGAAGCTGTTAAAAAAATTGTTATGTTAGCTAAAGATTCTGGAGCTATTGTTGTTTGACCAGTTCCTTTACCTACAAAAATACAAAAAGTTACTGTTAATAGATCTACTTTTGTTAACAAAGATGCAAGAGAACAATTTGAAGTAAGAAGACATAGAAGAATTATTGATATCTTAGAACCTACTTCTAAAACTACTGAGTTATTACAAAATGTAAGTTTACCTAGTGGTATTGGTGTTGAAATTAAAGCATAAAAATTTAATTAGTTAATATAAAAATAATGTCAAGAGTTTGTATAGTAACTGGAAAAAAAACTTCAGTTTGAAATAGAAGAAGTCATTCATTAAGAGCGACTAAAAGAAAATTTTACCCAAATTTATTCTATAAAAACATAAAAGATCCTGAAACTGGATTAGTTTATAAAATTAGAGTATCTGCTAAAGGGTTAAGAACTTTGAGAAAAAATTGATTAATATAAAAATCAATAATAATTAGAAAGATTACATCTTTCTACCTGCCCAGATGGTGGAATTGGTAGACACGCGAGACTTAAAATCTCGTTACTTTGGTAGTCCGGGTTCGATTCCCGGTCTGGGCACCATTTTAAAAAAAGAAACTAAAATTGGAAGTTATAGAATTAAAAATAATAATTTTTGATTTCTAACTCTCAATTTAAATATATTATAAAAATAAAAACTACTATGTTAAAAATAAGATTATCTAGAGCTTGAAAAAAAGATTCTGCATTCTTTAGAGTTGTATTAACTGATCATACTAAAGCTGCAAGTCATGGTTATACTAAAGTATTAGGTTTTTATAATCCTTTTACAAAAGAATTTAAATTAAAAAATCTTGATGAAATAAAAAAATACTTATCAAATGGAGTTCAATTTTCACCAAGAGTTGCAAAATTAGTAAAAACTAATAATATTGCATTATAATAATAAATCCTTCAAATATATTTGAAGGATTATATTTTTATATAATAACTAAAAATTTATGAAAGAAGTTGATTTTTTAAAATTTATATTAGAATGATTAGTAGAAAATAAAGAGGATATAGATATACAAAGAACAGAAGATGAATTATGAATTTTACTTACAGTAAAAGTAAATAAAGATGATATGTGAATAATTATAGGTAAATGATGAAATACTGTAAATTCAATTAGATCTTTATTAAAAGTTTTGTGATTAAGATTACAAAAGAAAATAAATTTAAAAATTTTAGATTAATTAAATTTTAATATTATGTTTATAGAAACAGTTAATGCTTTTGCTACATCTCCTACTTCAGGTTCATTATTTGCAGAAAATATGCAATTTTGAGATTTTGTTTTACTTATAATTTCAATATTTGTTTTAGTTTCAGGTATTTTTTCAATAGTATTTATATTATATTGAGGATTATTATTAATTTTATCATGATGAAAAGAAGATAAAATTAAACCTGCTATTAATACAATTAGGTATGCAGTTTTGTGATTAGTTATTACAGTTATTGCTATTTTTGTTTTTCCTATTTTTGGTAGATTATTAGGTATAGATGTGGATAAATATGCTAAACCAGCTAGGATTTTACAAAAAATAGAACAAATTTGAAATACTATTTTTGGTACTAATACTTCATCTGTTACTGATTTAAAAACAAATGATTCAAATGATTTAAATTCAAGTGATTTTGTAAATGATTTTTAAAAAAAACTTTATTATGTTTTAACATAATAAAGTTTTTTTATCTTATATCTTTTTTAAAAAGAAAATATATCCATTTTTGATAGTTTGTCATTCAATATGTTAAATCTTCTTTTGTTTTTTTAGGAGTTGTTTCATTTATTATTTCTGCTGTACTTTTTTTAACATATTTATTATATTTATCTTCATTGATTAATGTTAGAACTTTTTCTCATTTATTTTTATATCCTAAATCTTGTTTAAGTATTTTATTTTTATATGCTTTTGATTTTTTATAACTTATTAAATCTTCAGCTATTTTTATTTGTTTTTGTATATTTTTATTTAGATTTGAAATATATTCTATATGAGAATTGATTTTATATTCTTTATACTTATATTCTATAATAGAATAAAGAATATAAAACATTATAAGAATTATTATAAATATTATATATGGATAGTGTTTTTTTATCATTTATTGAAAAAATTTAAATTTTAGTGTAAAATATATTTAATTTTAGTTTTATTTTATAAAAATCAAGTTTTATTATGTTTAAATTATTAAAATCAAAAAAAATTATTTTATTTGTTTTAGCTTTAATAGTTTTAATTTTTTCTATACAAATATTTCAAAAACCAAATATTGATAGAAATAGTTATGTGACATTAGTTCAATGAAAGGCTATGCTTAATAATATTCCTTTAAATTTTAAACAAAAAGAATTATTAAAGGTAGATGATATTATAAAAACAGGAGGATCTTGAAGCTTAGCTATTATAGAATGGTGAGAATGAAGTATTACTAGAATATGAGAAAATACAACTATTAAAATATCAAAAAATAATATATCACCTGATTTAACATCTATTCAAATTTTATTTAAGATAATTTGAAATACTTGAAAAACTTGGTCAGATGTAGTTAGTTTTATATGAGATAAATCATATTTTAAACAAGATTTTGTTGATACAGAAGCAGCAGTTAGGGGAACAACATTTGAAGTAAATTTAGATAAAAATTATTTATATGTAAAAAAACATGCTGTTTGATTAACAGATATAAAGACAAATAAAACTATTTTAATTACTCAAGATAAACCTTTTGATTTAAAAACTTTTAATTTTATAGCTCTTGAAAAATTTATATTAGATTTTCAAGATAAGCTTTGGGAATGAGTAAATAAAAATTTAGATAAACAATTTTTTAGTTTTTTAAATAAAAATTTAGATTCTTTTATAGAAAAACAAAAAGATTTATTACAATTAGATAAAATTGATTTTGAGAAATTAAATGATGTAGATAAAAATAAATTATATAAACAATTATTAACTTCTTATCAAGAATTAAAACCTTCAACAATCTCTCCAAATAATACAAAACTTTATGATATAAAATTAAAATATCAAAAAGCTTTATTGTCTGTTGCTCCAATATCAGAGAAAAAAGATTTACTTCAAACTACTTTATATGATTTAAATGATTCAATAAATTCAAAGAATTTTTCTTCTTTTAAACAAATAGTTACTCTATTATGAAAAAATAAAGAATATATAAATATGGATCAATTAAATGATATAATTAATTTTAATCAATTTTGAGAATCTTTTAAAAAGAATTTTGATTCATTTATAAAGAATTTTAATTTTAATAAAAATATAGATTATAATAAATTTTTTTGAGATAATTTTGAAAGTTTTTGAAAATCAATGAATTTTATGTTTGATAATATAACTTGATGATTAAAAGATAATTTTAATAAATTTTCAGATACTATTTGATGAGAGATAAATAATTTTACTAAATAAAGTATTAAATAATTATGCTAGATAAGAAAAAAATATATAAACTTTTAAAAAATAGATTATTTTCTACTTTATTTTTATCATTAATAATATTTTTATTTATCTATAAAATGATATTATGAACATATTTTTATAATATAGATAAAACTGTTCAAAATAATTTATATGATAGAATAAATTCTATACATAATAGACATACTACAAAAGATGTAGTTTTATTAAAGATAGATGAACAAACTATTAAAAAATTATGAAGATTTCCTTTTAATAGAGATGTTTATTGAAAACTAATAAAAAATTTAAATAATTTATGAGTATGAGTTATTTGATTTGATATAATATTTGCAGATAGGTCTAATCATAAAATAGATGAAGAGTTTGCACAATCAATAAAAAATGCTTGAAATATAGTATTGGGTACTTCAATATTAGATTGATGAATGATTGAAAAACCTTTATCTATATTAGCAAAATGAGCTTTAACTTATGGATATTTCAGACCAAATGTTGATACTGATACAAATATAGTTTATACTTTTACTCCAAAAGCAAGATTAAGAAATTGATATTTTAATGCTTTTGCTATTTGATTATTAAAAGCTTATTATTATAAATTATATAAAGATAAAAGTTATTTAACTACAACTTGAGAATATAGTAATAAATTTTTTAGATTAAAAGATATAAAAATTCCTTTAGCTAGAGAAAACTCACATAAAGTATTGATAAATTATTTTTCAAATGATAAATATAATTCTTATTCCTTTATAGATTTATATGATAGAAATTGAGAAAAATATAAACAATTAGAAAAATCTTGATTTTTAAAAGATAAAATAGTTATAGTATGAGCAACAGCTAAATGAATCAAAGATATATTTTTTACACCATTATGAATAACTTATTGAGTTTATACTCATGTAAATATATTAAATACTATATTAACAAAAAATTATTTAATCTATTTTAATAAAAATCTAGAATTATTAATTTTATTTTTATTAATTATTTTATGAACATATTTTAATTTAAGTAGGTCAAATTTTGTATTAGTTTTAAGTAATTTTGCTATTATAACTATTTTTATTGTTATAATTCCTGGTTTTTTAGTATTTAATAGCTTATTTTTAAATTATCCAACTGAATTAGTTTTAGCTTTATTATTATCATTAACATTCTCAAATATTTTAAAATATTTACTTGAAAATAGAAATAAGACTGTATTAGTAAAAGCATTAAGTGAGTATATAAGTGAAGATATTGCAAAAAAAATATTATCAACTACATGAGACATAAAACTTGATTGAGATAATAAAAAAATATCTATTTTCTTTTCTGATATAGCTTGATTTACAACAATTTCAGAGAAAATGGATGCTCAAAGATTAGTAGAATTTCTAAGAGAATATCTTTGAGAAATGTCTAATATAATTATGGATGAAAAATGATTTATTAATAAATATGAATGAGATGCTATTATGGCATTATTTTGAGTTTTTTGATATGAAAGTACTTCAACATATGATAATTGTAAAGCTGCACTTATTCAACAATTAAGGTTAAATATATTAAATAAAGCTTGGGAAAAACAATTTTGACAAACATTAAAAGTAAGAATGTGAATTCATACTTGATATGCAATTGTTTGAAATATTTGAGCAAAATGAAGAAAAATGGAATTTACAGCTCTTTGAGATTCTGTAAATTTGGCATCAAGACTTGAATGAGTAAATAAATTTTATTGAACATATATTTGTGTTTCACAAGATGCAATGCTTGAAGTAAAAGATAAATTTGAATTTAGGAAACTTGATAAAATAAGAGTAAAGTGAAAAGATATTCCTATTGAAATATATGAGTTATTATGAGAAAAAGGAAAAATTTCAGATTTAAAAAAAGATATAAAAGTATGATTTGAAAAAGCTTTGGAACTTTATTTTAATAAAGATTTTAAAAAAGCAGCAGATATTTTTAAAAAATTATGAGAAATTTGAGATCCTGCTTCTTTAGTTTTTACTAGAAGATGTTTAAAATTTGAAATTTCTTGAGTAGAAGATGATTGGGATTGAGTTTGGACTATGGAAGAAAAATAAAAAACTATTAAGTTTAATAACTTAATAGTTTTTTTAAAATTGTTCATTTAATTTTAGTTTGCTTTGATAAAACATTCTACTAGAACTTACTCAAAATCTTTGAGCAGCAATTCTATCAATTCACATACCAAAGGCAAAACCAGAGTATTTTTCAGGATCTATTCAAGCTCATTGTAAAACTTTTGGATGAACCATTCAAGCTCAAAGAAGTTCTACCCATCAAGTTGCAGAACACATTTTACAATTTTCTTTTCAAACTTTTCAAGTTCCATTACATATTTGGCATGATACATCTATTTCAGCACTAGGTTCTGTAAATGGAAATATACTAGGTCTTAATCTAATTTCTGTTTTATCTCAAAGTAATTTTTTCATTACTGTACTTAAAGTCCATTTTAAGTTTGCCAGACTAACTCATTCTCAAACTACAAGTCATTCTAATTGATAGAAGTTTGAAGTATGTCTTGCATCTTCTTGTTCATATCTAAATACTCTACCTGGAACAATTATTTTTATAGGAAGTTCTCCTTTTAGCATTTCTCTTATTTGAACTGGAGAAGTATGTGTTCTTAGTAAGTATTTATCTCAAGATTTTCTATCTTTATTTATTTCATCATCTATCCAAAAAGTATCCCATACATCTCTTGCTGGATGATTATCAGGAATATTTAGCATATCAAAATTATATTTTTCTGTTTCTATTTGAGGTCCATCAGCTATTTTAAATCAAAGTGATATAAAAATTTCTTCCAACAGTTCAGAAGTTATACTTATTGGATGTTTATGTCATAAATCTTCTTGTGGAAAATCTAGACTTACATCTATTTCTTCTTGTTTTTCAATGTCTTTATATTTTTGTTCTTCAAGTTCTATTGCTTTTTTTTCTATATTTTCAAGTAATTCATTTTTTAAAATATTAGCCTCTACTCATATAGTCTTTTTGTCTTCTATGCTAAGATCTTTTATTCATTTTAAAATTTCTTTTAGGCTTCATTTTTTACCTAAAAAACTATTTTCTAATTCTTTTAATTCTTCTGCAGAGTTAACTTTTTCTAATTGTTCTAAAAATTCTTTTTTTAATTGTTCTAGTTTTGCTTTCATAGTTTTAATTATATCTTTTATAAATTTTAAAGAATTATATAAAAAACAAAAAATAAATCAATTTATAAAAAAGATTTTATGAAATCAAAAAAACTTTTGACAATATAAAGCTTTTTAATACAATATGCAGGCTTTTTACATATATTTTGTAGAAGTTTTAATGAAGAGGTTAAGTTAAACGGCTTGTTTTACACAAGATGGTTTAACCTCTAGCTTTAATTTTATAATCATTTTTATAACATGGCTGGACTTTTAGCTAGGAAGTTGGAAATGACTAGAATTGTAAAAGGAGATAAATTTATCCCTGTTACTTTACTTGAAATTCCAGAAATGAGAGTTGTTTGATTTAAAACAATCGAGAAAGATGGATATGAAGCTTTAATTGTTGGTATGCTAGCAAAAAAAGCTGATTGAAAACTTAAAGAATGAAATACTACTTTAAGTAAAAATGAATTTACTAATATTAGTGAATTTGAGTTAAATGAAGGTGAATTAGAAAAATTTAATGTATGAGATATTGTTGATATTAATACATTAGAAGGTGTTGAAAAAGTTACTCTTGTTGGATTTTCTAAATGAAAATGATTTACTTGAGCAATGAAAAAACATAACTTTCATGGTTGACCTGCTTGACATGGTTCAAAATTCCATAGAGCACTTGGTTCTATTGGTAATAGAAAACCTACTAGAACTCATAAAGGTAAAAAAATGCATGGTCATCATGGTAATATAAAGGTTAACCTTAAAAAAATTCCTGTTGAATTAGTCAATAAAGATATTAATGTAATAGGTGTAAGATGAGGTGTTCCTGGTTGAAGAAATTCAATTGTAAGTATAATTTTTTAATTGTTAAAGTTTTCTAAAAATGGAAATCAAATTATATAACCAAGAAGGTAAGGAAACTTGAGTAATAGAATTACAAGAATCTATATTTGGTTTAGAACCAAATGAGAATCTTATTCATAGAGCTTTAGTTTACCAACTAGCAAATGCTAGAACAAATGTTGCTCATACAAAAACTAGAGGAGAAAGAAGAGGTTCAACTAGAAAAATCTACAGACAAAAAGGTACAGGTAGGGCTAGAATGGGTTCAAATAGATCTCCTATTAGAAAAAAAGGTTGAGTTGCATTTGGTCCAAGAAATAATAGAAATTTTACAATTTCTATGAATAAAAAAGAAAGAAGATTAGCATTATTTTCAGTGTTGTCTGCAAAAGCTAAAAATAATCAAATTATTGTAGTTGATGACATTAAATTAAAAGAAGTTAAAACTAAATTAGCTGATTTAGTATTTAAATCATTACCTTTTGAAAAAACAGCATTATTTGCTATTAATAAAGAAAGAGAAGATTTAGTAAGAGCTACTAGTAATTTAAATTATGTTAAAAATATACAAGTTGAATATTTAAATATAAAAGACTTACTTAAGTATAACACATTAGTTTTACTTAAAGATTCTTTAGAAAGTATAAACTCAAGAGTTTAATAGTTATTAATTTAAGAACAATGAGACTATATAGAATTTTAAAAAAACCTATAGTAACTGAAAAAACTTCTGCTTTAGAATTAACTAATAATACTTATGTGTTTGAAGTTTCTAAAGATGCTACTAAAATAGATATCAAAAAATCTATATTAGAATTATATGGTGTTGAAGTTGCATCAGTTAATGTATTAAATACTAGAGCAAAATTCAAATTCGCTAGAAAATGAACTCAAGTAAGAAAAAGAGAAACTAAAAAAGCTTATGTAACTTTAAAAGATTCAAAAGCAAAAATTGATTTCTCTGTAGTAAAGTAATTTAATTCTTTAAAATAAGAAGCCGTGGGAATAAAAAAATTTAAACCTACTACTCCTGGTAGAAGATGAATGAGTGTTGTTACTTTTGAACAAATAACTACAGACACTCCATATAAACCACTTACAGTTACTTTGAAAAAAAATTCAGGTAGAAATAATACTTGAAGAATTACTGTAAGACATCAAGGAGGATGACATGCAAAAAAATATAGATTAGTTGATTTTTACTGTACAGATAAAAAAGGTGTACCAGCAAAAGTTGAAACTATTGAGTATGATCCTTATAGATCTGCATTTATATCACTTGTTTGTTATAAAGATTGAGAAAGAAGATATGTTCTTGCTCATACAGAAATGAAAGTTGGTGATGTTATATTAACAGATGAAAAAACTGAATTAGTTTCTGGTAATAGAATGGAAATTTGAAATATTCCAACTGGATTAAATGTATATAATGTTGAAACAATTGTTTGACAATGAGCATCAACTGTTAGATCAGCTTGATCAACTGCAAAAATTGTATCTCAAGAGTGAGAATATACACAAATTAAATTACCATCAGGTGAAGTAAGATTAGTTCATAAAAAATGTTATGCAACTTTAGGACAAGTTTCTAATCCTGACCATAATCAAATGGTTATCTGAAAAGCTTGAAGATCTAGATGGATGGGTAAAAGACCTACAGTTCTTGGTAAATCAATGAATCCTGTAGATCATCCACATGGTGGTTGAGAAGGTCATTCACCAATTGGTATGAGTGCACCAAAAACTCCATGGGGTATGCCTGCTTTAGGTTATAAAACTAGAAAAAGAAAAAAATCTACAAATAGATGGATTTTAAAAACTAGAAAAGGTAAATTAATGGTATAATTATTTAATATCTAAGATTTAACAAATGGCAAGAAGTTTAAAAAAATGACCTTATATTGATGAAAGACTTTTAAAAAAAGTTGTAGCAATGAATGAGTCAGGTAAAAAAACAGTAATAAAAACTTGGTCAAGAGCATGTACTGTTATTCCTGAATTTGTTGGTCATACATTTGGTGTTCATAATTGAAAAGCACATACTCCAGTATTTGTTACTGAAGATATGGTTGGACACAAGCTTTGAGAATTTTCTCTAACTAGAACATTTAGAGGACATGCTTGAAATAAAAAATAATTTTTAACAATTAAGTATTATGAAAGCTTACGGGAAAAATATCAGAATTTCTCCTAAAAAATTAAGAGTTGTAGCTGTGGTAATTAGATGACAAAATGCTTCTGAAGCATTAAAATTTCTAAAATTTGCTCCTAAAAAATGAGCAGATATTTTATATAAAATATTACACTCTGCAGTAGCTAATGCTCAAAATAATGATGGGCAAAAGTTAGAAAATCTTTATATAGATACTATTTCTGTTAACAAAGGTATTGTTTACAAAAGAGGTAATCCTGTATCAAGATGAAGAATGCATCCAATTTTGAAAAGAACTTCTAATATTATATTAGAATTACAAGTAAAATAAATATGTGAGAGGTTATTATTCCATTGAATAAATAGATAATAATCCGTATTAATTAATAATTTAAATAAAAAATATGTGACATAAAGTAAGTCCTATATCATTTAGAATTCCTTATATAAAAACTTGGAAAGGTTCTTGGTTTTCAGATAAAAAAACATATAAAGATGAATTATCTTTAGATTTAAAAATCAGAAAACTTTTAGATGGACAATTAAATGATATTCCTGTTTGAGATACTCTTATTTCAATAGATTCTGACTTAATAACAGTTGTAATTTATACAATTAAAACTGCATTAGTTGTTGGTAAAACAGGAGAAAATCTTGAAAAAATTCAAAACTTACTATCTAAAAAAACAGGTAGAAAAGTTGTAGTTGAAGTAAAGGAAATAAAAAGACCAGATTTAAATGCAAAAATTGTTGGTTTTGCTATTAAAAATCAAATTGAAAAAAGAATGCCTTATAAAAGAGCTATTAAACAAGCTATTTCTAAATCAATGGAAAAGTGAGCTAAAGGTATAAAAGTTAAAATTTGAGGTAGATTAAATGGTGCTGAAATAGCAAGAAAAGAAACTTTTAAAGAAGGAAATATTCCAACTCAAACAATTAGATCAGATATAGATTATGTTTCAATGAGAGCTGAGACAGTTTATGGTACTCTATGATTAAAAGTTTGGATTTATAAATGAGACATTTATAAGAAAAGTAAATAAAAGCTTGACTAATAATAAAAATTTATATACTAATTGTACTTAAAATGTTACAACCAAAGAAAACTAAGTATAGAAAAACCTTTAGGGGAAGACTAAAAGGTAAGGCTATAAAAGGTTCTACAATAGCATTTGGTGATTATGCAATGAAAGCTACGACTAGAGGATATATTACTTCTAGACAAATAGAATCAGCAAGAAGAGCTATGGTAAGATACATCAAAAGATGAGGTAAAATTTGGATTAGAATTTTTCCTGATAAAGCTTATACAAGTAAACCATTGGAAGTACCAATGGGTTGAGGTAAATGATCATTAGAAGGTTATAGAGCTCCTGTAAAACCTGGAAGAATCATGTTTGAAATTACATGAGTTGCACCAGAAATTGCAAGAGAAGCTTTTAGGCTTGCTTCTTACAAATTACCTGTAAAAACTAAAATATTAGTTGATTAATAAATAATCATGAAAGCAATTAAAGATTTAAAATTAAAGCAAATTGAAGATTTAAGAAAAATGGATGCAAAAGGTTTTAAGGCAGAATTAGAATCTACAGCTAAAAAACTATTTGAATTAAAAATGAAAAAACAATTAAATGAAATGAAACAAACTCATTTAATTACTGCTTTAAGAAAACATATAGCTGTTATTAAGACAGTTGCCTTAGAACAAGGTGTTAATTTAGGATAATTAACTTATAAAAAATATTATGAGAACAATTAAAGGTATAGTTACAAGTACAAAAATGGATAAAACTATTGTTGTATCAGTACATACATATAAAAGCCATTCTAAATATAAAAAAAGATATAGAGTTACTAAAAAGTTTTATGTTCATGATGAAAATAATACTTGTAAAGAAAACGATGTTGTGGTTATAAAAGAATCTCAACCATTATCTAAATTGAAAAGATGGGCTTTAGTTGAAAAACTTAGTTAATTTAATTTTTTAAGAATTAATATGATACAAACAGAATCAAGACTGCTTGTTGCTGATAATTCATGAGCAAAAGAAGTACTTTGTATAAAAGTACTTGGATGATCTCATAGAAGATATGCTTCAGTTTGAGATATAATTGTGTGTACTGTAAAAAAAGCAGATCCAAATGGTCAAGTAAAAAAGAAAAAAGTTGTTAAAGCTGTTGTAGTTAGAACTTCTAAAGAAGTTAGAAGAAAAGATGGATCATATGTTAGATTTGATGATAATGCTTGTGTTATTATTGGTGATGATTGAAATCCAAGAGCTACAAGAATTTTTTGACCAGTTGCAAGAGAATTAAGAGCAAAAGGTTACCAAAAAATAGTAAGTTTAGCTCCAGAAGTATTATAGTACTTCACTAATAATTAATATTTAATTTATACTTATGAAAATAAGAACTTGAGATAAAGTTGTTGTAACTTCATGAAAAGATAAATGAACTATTGCAGAAGTTTTAAAAGTTATAAAAGATAAAAATGCAGTTGTAGTTAAATGAGTTAATGTGGTAACAAGACATGTTAAAAAACAAGGTACTACTCCATGACAAAAACTTCAATTTGAAAAAGCTATAGATGCTTCAAATGTAATGCTTATTTGTCCTTTTACAGATAAACCTACAAGAGTTGGTTATATCATTATTGAAGAAAAAGGAAAAAAGAAAAAATTTAGATTTTCAAAAGTTGCTGTTAAACAATGAGCAAAAAAAGATGCTAAAGACGCAATAATAAAATAGTAAATTTATTTTAGTAAAAATTATAAGATGTCTCTTAGAGAAAAATATAATAAAGAAATAATACCTGCATTACAAAAGAATTTAGGTATAAAAAACATCATGGATGTACCTAAACTTGAAAAAGTTGTGCTTAATATGTGAATTTGAACATATATTAGAACAGGTAATAAAGATTATTCTTCTTTAAAAGAACACTTAGCTTTAATTGCAGGACAAGCTCCAACTGTTAGATATGCTAAAAAAGCAATTTCTAACTTTAAACTAAGAGCTTGAATGCCAGTTGGTTTAAGTGTTACACTTAGAGGAGAAAAAATGTATGACTTCTTAGAAAAACTAATTCATGTAGTATTACCTAGAGTTAGAGATTTTAGAGGAGTAAGTAAAAAAAGTTTTGATTCAGAAGGTAATTATAACTTTTGAATAAAAGAACACTCTATATTCTTAGAAGTTCCTCAAGATGATGTTGTTAGAGCACATGGTTTACAAATCACTGTTAAAACAACTGCAAAATCTAAAGAAGCTGGAAGAGAACTATTAGAACAAATAGGTTTCCCTTTTTCTAAGTAATATTTAATTTTTAAAAATTTTAAAAAATGGCTAGAAAATCAAAAATAGCTAAAGCAAATAGGTTAAAAAAGCAATTTTTGCAAGCAATCAAAGATGGTAGAAAACCAAAAGAAGCTACAAAAGTATTTAATATATGTAGTGTATGTGGTAGAACAAGAGGTTATCTATGAGCTTTTGATATCTGTAGAATTTGTTTTAGAGAAAAAGCCAATGCTTGAGAATTACCAGGGGTTAGAAAATCTAGCTGGTAAAAAATTAAAAAATGTTTTAGTTCTATAATTATATTGTTATGATAATAGATCCAATAGGAGATTTATTAACAAGAGTTAGAAATGCTTATTTAGCTAGATTAAATAACTTTACAGTTCCTTATTCTACAATGAAAGCAAATATATTAAAAGTTTTGAAAAAAAATAAATATATATCTGACTTTGAAATCCTAGAAGAAAATAATAAAAAATCATTAGTTGTTACTTTAAATGATGTTAAGGTTACTAAGTATATTCCTACTTTAAGAAGAATATCTAAACCATGACAAAGACTTTATGTTGCTGCTAAAGATATTAAAAAATCTAGAAATGGTAAAGGTATTTATATAATATCTACTCCAAAGTGAATTATTACTGGATATGAGGCTAGAAGCTTAAATGTTGGTGGTGAATTACTTTGTGAGGTATACTAATTATTAGATTAGAATAAATGAGAAATGCTTTTGCATTGATCCAGTTTATATATTTAACATAAAAACTATGTCAAGAATAGGTAAACAACCTGTTGTTATTCCTGAAGGAGTAGAGGTTTCTATAAAAGATAATACTATTACTACTAAAGGTAAACTTTGAACATTAGAATTTTCTTTTTTAGAAAATGAGGTTGAAGTAAAAATAGAAGATAAAGAAATAATTGTTGCTCCAAAAACTGAAAAATCATGAGCTTTTTGGGGAACAACAAGATCTGTTATTAATAATATGGTTGAATGAGTTTCAAAAGGTTTTCAAAAATCTTTAGAAATAAATTGAGTAGGTTATAAATTTGAAGTTCAAGGTGAAAAATTAGTACTAAGTATTGGTTATTCACACAAAGTTGAAATGCAAGTTCCTGCTTGATTAAAAGTTCAGCTTGATGAAAAACAAAAAAATGTTTTACATATTTCAGGTTTTGATAAACAATTAGTTTGAGAATTTGCTGCTAAAGTTAGAGCAAAGAAAAAACCTGAACCATATAAAGGTAAAGGTATTAAATATGTATGAGAACATATTATTAGAAAAGCTGGTAAAACTGGTGCTAAATAATAAAAAACTTTTTAACATTAACATTAAATTTAAAATATGTTAGCAAAAAACTTAAAAAGATTTAGAAGACAAGTTAGAATCAGAGCAAAAGTAAATGGTACTGCTTCAAGACCTAGATTATCTATTTTTAGAAGTAATACTAATATTTATGCTCAATTAATTGATGATAATGCTGGAGTTACTCTAGGTGCTACTTCTGATCTTAAATTAAAAAAAGAAGGTACTAAGACTGAAATGTCTAAAAAAGTAGGTGAAGCAATTGCTAAAATTGCAGCTGAAAAAGGTATCAAAGAAGTTGTTTTCGATAGAGGATGATTTGCATATCACGGTAGAGTGAAAGCTTTAGCAGATGCAGCTAGAGAAGCTGGATTACAATTTTAATTAAATAAATTTATTCGTATGGCTAATGATTCTAGAAATCCTAGAAGAGGATGAAAATTCCAAAAACCTAGAAAAGAATTTAGAGAAGAACTATTAAGTATAGATAGAGTTACTAGAGTAACTGCTGGTTGAAGACAACTTAGATTTAGAGCTGTTATGCTTTTAGGTAATGGTAAAGGTAAAGTTGGTCTTTGAACTGGTAAATCATGGGAAGTTGTTGATGCAATAGCAAAAGCTGTTACAAATGCAAAAAAGAACATGGTTGATGTAAAAATTGAAAATGGAAGTGTTCCTTATGATGTTAAAGCTAAATTTAAAGCTGCAAATGTTATGGTTCACCCAGCTTCTGAAGGTACATGAATTATTGCAGGTGGTGCTATGAGAAAAGTTCTTATGGTTGCTTGATATAAAGATGTATTAGCAAAAAGATATTGATCTACTAACTTAATAAATAATGCTAAAGCTACAATAAAAGCTTTAACTTCTTTTAAATAGTATATTAATATAATTGAACTTTTAGAATTTAAAAAAATATTTGTATGTTTACTTTAAACACAATTAAACCAAATGCTTGATCAAGAAAAAAATTTAAAAGATTAGGTAGAGGTAATGGTTCTGGTAAATGAACTTATTCTACAAGAGGTTGTAAAGGTCAAAATTCTAGATCAGGTGGTTGAGTACCAGATTGGTTTGAATGAGGACAAACACCTTTATTTAGAAGATTACCAAAATTAAAAGGTTTTTCAAATGCATTATTTAAAAAACATTATAATATAATAAATTTATCAGATTTAGAAAATCTTGCTTCTAAAGGTATTTCAGAAGTAAATAAAGAAATTCTAGCTGAAAAAGGTTTATTATCTAAAAAAACTTTAGATGTTAAATTACTAGCAAAAGGTGAATTAAAATCAAAAGTAAATGTTGTTTTATCTAAAGCATCAAAAACTGCTATTGAAGCTGTTGAAAAAGCTTGAGGTAAAGTAGAATTAGTATAAATTCAATATAAATCCAGGCTTAAAAAGAGTTTGGATTTTTTATTGATTTTTTATAATTATATGTATAATTAATAAAATTATTTATTTAATAAAATTTTATGATAAAAAGTGTAAAGGCTGTCTTTTGAGTTAAGTCTATTAGAAAAAAAATAATTGCTACTTTATTATTAGTATTAGTTTATAAATTATTATCAGTAATTCCTGTTCCAGGAGTTAATACTGATGGTTTAAAAGCTATAATGGAACAAAATCAATGATTATGATTCTTTTCTGCTTTGATGTGAGGATGATTAAAAAGATTTTCTATAATTTTGTTATGATTAGCTCCATATATTAATGCTGTTATTATTATTCAATTACTTTGAGTAATTATTCCAAAAGTATGAGATTTACAAAAGGAATGAGAAGCATGACAAAAAAAGATTAATAAATATACAAGATGGTTAACACTACCTTTAGCTTTTGCTCAATCTTATTGAATGATTGTTTTATTAAATTCTTTGGCTGGTTGAACTATTATAGATACTTCAGATATAAAAACAGTTTTAATGGCAATGACAATTGTTACAGCTTGAACTATGTTTTTATTATGGTTAGGTGAAATAATGACAGAGATGTGAATAGGTAATGGTATTTCTATAATAATCACTGCATGAGTATTATCTGCAGTTCCATGAAATATAATGACTTATGCAGCTCAACAAGATTGGTCTTTATTTACATGAATAGTATTAATAACATTAGTTATTATTTATGTAATTATTAAATTTACAGAAGGTAATAGAAGAATTCCAGTTATTTATACTAGAACTTGAAGAGAAGAAAAATCTTATTTTCCTATAAGAATTAATCAAGCATGAATGATTCCAATTATCTTTGCAGTTTCTTTAGTTACTTTTCCTGCAATTATAGGTCAGTTATTAGTAAATTCATCATCACAAACTGCTCAAAATATAGGTAATTGGTTAATGACTAATTTGTCTATGAATAATCCAACTTGGTTATTAATAGCTATTTATTTTTTACTTGTTTTAGCTTTTTCTTTCTTTTATGTATCAATTACTTTCAATACAGATAATGTTGCAGAAAGTATACAAAAAAGATGAGGATATATTCCTTGAGTAAGACCAGGAGCTGAAACATCAAGTTATTTAACTAGAGTATCTGCTCATTTAAATTTATTTGGGTGAAGTTTTTTAGCTTTAATTGCTGTTTTACCATATGTTATTTCAAAATTTTATGGTCAATCAATTAGATTTATTTTATCAGGTGCATGATTAATTATTATAGTTTCAGTTATTCTTGATTTGATTAGAAAAGTTGATACTGAAATGAAAATGTATGATTATTCAAAATTTAAATAAAAATCTCTTTTATAGAGATTTTTTTTTTACATTTTTAAAAAATATATATAATATATATCAGAAGAAATTAATATTTCTTATTTTATAATTTAATAGTTAAAAATATGGCAATTGCATTAAATGAATCTAATTTCCAAAGTGAAATTGAATCTGGTGTTACTTTAGTTGATTTTTGGGCTGAATGGTGTGGACCTTGTCAAATGATGTTACCAATTTTAGATGAAGTTACAACTAAAATGGAATGAAAAGCAAAAATTGCTAAGGTAAATGTAGATGAAAATCCTAGTATAGCAGCTCAATTTAGAGTTATGAGTATTCCTACTTTAATTGTATTTAAAGATGGACAAGCTGTTGAACAAATGGTTTGAGTTCAACAAGCAGATGCTTTAGAAGCTATTTTAAATAAATATTTATAATAAAAAGTTCCTTTAATAAGGAACTTTTTATATTATTCATTTTATAGCACTTATATTAAAACTATAATTCATTTGTAGAGTTCATAATATTCATACATATCATATTTCTCAATTTATATATATAGGTTTTATTATTAATGAATAATCTTTTAAATAATCTATAATATTTTCTTCTCATATAAATATATTTACTCAATAATCTAATTTTAGATTTTTTATAAATTCTATAAAACTAAATTTATCTTCTAGCATATCAATTATAGGATAAATATTATCTCACATTTTTTGATAATTTTTTCTTAAAAAATTTGTTATTCATGAATATTCAAAAATATTTTTTTCAGGTAATATTAAAAATGATATTTCTTTTGTATTTTTTGCTAATTCAGTTGTTATTTTATGAATATAATCTTCTATAGTTTTTATATTTTTATCTTTTAATTCAATATTTTTATCTTTTAATAAATGAGTAGGTGTTATACTCATTAGATAATCTATAAAGGCTCTTAATCATTTTGATGTAGGAAGTCTTCAAGCTGAGTTATATGGTTGAAATATTAAATCTAGTTTTTCTAGTTTTGCCATATCTCATCTAACAGTTGCAGGACTTACTCATAAATCATATTTTTTTAGTAGCATTTTACTTCATATAACTTCTCAAGTTTGAATATATTCTTCTATTATTATTTTTAATATTTTTATATTTCTATTAGTAAGTTTCATAATATATATTTAGTTTTATTATTTTTCTTATATATTATAATTACTTTATAATATTATTCAACATTTCAGTAGTTTTTTGGATATTATATTCTTTTATAATATTAGTATAGTCTATGTTGTTTTGTTGATTTTTTTGAATTTTATTATATATATCTTTTGTATCAGTTTGATTAAAATAGATTATTTTATTTCAAAAAATATTTTTTATATTTTCTAAATTAGATGAAAAAATTTGTGAATTATAGTTTATGGCATTAGAAAACATAAAAGGAAAAACTGTATACAATACAGGATAAATTACTCATAAGGAATGTTTAAAAAATAGTGTTTTTTCACTTTCAGAAACATCTCATATAAAAAATATTTTATCATTTAGATTTTTTTGTATAACTTTTTTTCTTAAAGATACATCAGAAACTGTAAATTTATCTAAAATAACAAGAGATTTATTTATATTTTCTTTTTTAAAAAAATCAAAAACTTCAATTAATCTATCAAGATTTTTACTTTCTCATTCTCAAAAATAATATATAAAATAATTATCTTTTATATTGTATTTTGTTCTTATATCTATATTTATATCTTTTGATTCAACTTGCTTTATATTAAAAAATGGAGTAATTATTTTTATATTATCTTCAAAAATATTTAGTTTATCATTTATTTCATTTTTTATATTTTCATTGAAACAAATTATCTTATTTGCATTTTTTGAATTTTCTGATAATAAATAATTATCAAAATATTTTTTAAAAATATTTTTTTTAGGAGTAAAGTGGAATTCTTCTAAATCTGGAATAAAAATAATATAATTACATTTATATTTTATAGGTTTATTATACCAAAAAAATATAGCATTATCTAGTTTTTCTTTTTGTAAAATTTTATTAAATTTGATTTGTTCATCAAAAAAATTTCAAGTATTTACTATTATATTTTTTGTATTTTCTCAGAAATTTGTTTGAGAATATAGTATATTTACAAATATAATAAAATTATCTAATTTTTTTTCTTTTATTATATTTTTAACTAATTCTAAAATAAATTTAGAATAATAATCTCATTGTTTTAGAAATCTTAAATCTATACCAATTTTCATAATATTTTCTTTTAGTTTTTTATTTTTAAATTTATCAAATACTATTATAATAATTTTATTAGAATTTAATAATTTTTTTATGATTTGAACTTTATTAAAATTAATGTTTTCAAAATGATTATCTATTAAGAGGTGGAATAATTTTCCTAGGGTAGAAGATATTACACCATTAGATAATGCTTGATTTGTAATACATATATCACTTTTTTTAGCTCAAATAGAAGAAAAACAATGAAGAGAAATTGATAAAGATTTTATAATTAAAAAAATTTTATTTCAATTATTCAATGCATTAATTTTATCTGATATAAATTCTTGAACTAGAGATTATATTTTAAAAATAGATTCTAAGATAATGTGAGAATTAGAAAATAAGGTTTTAGAATTTATAAATTGATTTAGTTGAGCTGATTTTATAAAAGAAGATATGCAAAAAATCTTATCTGACAATTCAAAAAAAATAGAAGATGAAATAATTTTATCAGCTAAAAAGTTTGCTTGATATCAAGAATGTGTAATAAATTCTAGAGTTTTTCTTTATGCATATGATGTGGCAATGGAACAAATAAAAGAATATTTAGAATTACATAAAAAGAATTTATTTTCTTTAAGAGAATTATTAAAAAATGATAATTTTAAAATATATTTAAGTCATATTAGAAGATTAAGTCATTCAATGAGATGGTCTTGAAAACAAAGAAAATATCCAATTTCAGTTATGTCTCATTTAACTATTGTAACTTTTATATCATATATAATGTGAACTTTGGAAAATAAAAATGGATGAGATTATGATGTATATAATTTAATGGTTAGATGAGTTTATCATGATATTCCTGAAGCTATTACTTGAGATATAATTACTCCTATAAAAGATGCTGTAAAAGGATTTAGAGATGTTTTGGAACAAGTAGAAGAAAATATGCTAAATGATTATTTTTTCATTTATGTATGAGAAGATTATAGAGATGAAATAAAAAAATGTATGCTTGATCCTTTTTCTTGAAAAGCTTGAGAAATAGTAAAACAAGCTGATATTATATCTGCTTTACTTGAAGCAAAAATAGAAAGAGATAATTGAAATATGGAATTTTGAAAAATATATAGAAATATAAAGAAAGTTGTTAATGAATTTGATACTTATTCAGCTAATTATTTCTTAAAAGATGTTTTGTTAGCTTTTTGAGAAGATTTATGAGATATTAATTTAGAAAAATTGTGAAAATAAGACTTACTTTAATTAAAAAATAAAATTTTTATTTTTTAATTATAATATAAATAATATTAAAATTATGAAAATAATTGATTATATAAAAAAAGATTGAAATACAGGATTATGTAGAATAAAAGTTACAGCAAAGCAGCCTAAAACTGAAATTTTTTCTGTTTTGGATGATGGTACAGTAAAGATAAGATTAAAAGCTGTTCCAGAGAAATGAAAAGCAAATAAAGAATTAATTAGTTTTTTGAGTAAACAATTAGATGTATCAAAAAATGATATTGATATAATAGCATGAGCTTCTGATCAATTAAAACTTGTGAAATTTAAAAACTTAAAATAAAAATATGAAAATAATAATGACAACATATCCAGCTAAACCAAAAGAATTAAGGCAATTTATATATAGAATTTTAGGTTCTAAATTAGCTATGTGTGTAAATAAAATAAATTATGTAAAAAGTTATTATATTTGGGAATGAAAAATTAAAAATGATAATGAAAAGATTTTACTTATAAAAACAAGTGAAGATAAAGTAAAAAAATTACAAGCATTTTTAGATAAAAATCATCCTTATGATGTTCCTGAAATTCTTATATTGGAACCAAATGAAGTTAATGAATCTTATTTAAATTGGGTTAATAATAATTAAAAAAATGAAAAAAGTATTAGTTTGATTGTCTGGTTGAGTTGATTCTGCTGTATCTGCCTATTTATTGAAAAAACAAGGTTATGATGTTACAGCAGGTTTTATGATTAATTATAGAGATCCTGAAAATCCAAATTGTCCTACAAAAATAGATAAAATTGAAGCTCAAAAAGTAGCAGATTTTTTAGATATTCCTTTTGTTGTTCTTGATTTTGTTGATATATATGAAAAAAAAGTTCTAAATTATATGTATGAATGATATCAAAAATGAATTACTCCAAATCCAGATATAATGTGTAATAAGGAAGTAAAATTTAAGGTTTTTTTACAAGAAGCTGAAAAAAAATGATTTGATTATATTGCAATGGGACATTATGCTAAAACAAAAGACTGAAGATTATTTAAATGAATTGATAATAATAAAGATCAATCATATTTTTTAGCATGATTATCTAATAAACAATTAGAAAAAGCATTATTTCCAATATGAGATTTAGAAAAGCCAGAAGTTAGAAAAATTGCTGAAGAAATTTGACTCCCAAATGCTAAAAGAAAAGATTCTCAAGGTATTTGTTTTGTATGAAAGGTGAATATGGCAGATTTTTTGGAAAAAAAGATAAAACCTAAAAAAGGATTAGTAAAAGATACTTCAGGAAATATTTTGTGAGAACATAAATGAGTTTTTTATTATACTATATGACAAAGAAAAGGTCTTGATATTTGAGGGCAAGCTGAACCAATTTTTGTAGTAAAAAAAGATTTAGAAAAAAATGAAATTATAGTTTGAACTGCTTCAGATTTGGAACTTTATGATGATAAATTAAATATGAATAATATAAATTATTTAAATCTAGAATACAAAGAATTAGATAATTTTAAAGCAAAAGCAAAAATAAGATATAGGCAAGCAGATCAAGATTGTATTGTAAAAAAACTTTGAGAAGATGAATATAAAGTAGAATTTGTAGAATCTCAAAGAGCAATATCTTCTTGACAAATTTGTGCTGTTTATGTTTGAGATGAACTAGTTTTAAGTTGAGTAATAAAATAGTATGCAAAAGAAAGCCCTACAAGCAACAAAAGATATATTAGAAAATAATTTAGAAATATTAAAACAACCTTATAATGAAAATAAGGTTATTTTAGTATATGATAATGATTCACAATTAGCTTGAATTTTATCAGAAGCTTATATTCAAAATTTGAAAAATTATAGTAATTTAGATATAGAAATAATTGATTTTAATGAAATACAAAAAGATAAATTAAAAGAAAAATTAATTAACTTAAAACAAAATTCAACTGTTATTTTAGTTCAATCAACAAATTTTAGGCTTGAAAATTTTAGAATAAGGTTAACTTTACATAAAACATGAATAGGATGTTTGGAGCATAATCATTTAGTATATATAGAGGATAATCAAATAGAAAATTATATTGATGCTATAGAGTATAAAACTCCATATTATGAAAAGCTATCTAATAAATTGAAAGAAATTTCTGATAATTCTAAGCTTTTAAAAATAGTTTCAAAATCTTGAGAGGAACTTATTTTGGAATGATGATTTGAAGACATGAAACAAAATACTTGATATTATAAATGAAAAAATAGATGATGAACTTTTCCTATATGAGAAAATTTTACAGAGATAAAGAATTTTAAAAAAGCTAATTGAAAAATATCTATTAGAGCTTATCCAGATACAAAAATGCTTGTGCATTATTGTGAACCTTTTACTCTTGAAATAAAAGAAAGTTTAGTTATTTTTTGGAGTGATAATACTCCAAAGGAATTTATAGAAATTTTACAAAAAATTAAAGATAGTGAAGATAATGAAATTTATTTAAGAGAATTATGATTTTGATTAAACAATTGAATAAGTTGGGATAAAAAGTTGGCTGATGTAAATGCTTTTGAGAGAATTGCAGGTTTTCATATGTCCTTATGAAAAAAACATTGAATTTATAGAAAAAAGTTTAATAGAAAAATTATTCAAAGGTATCATATTGATATATTTTCAGATACAGATAAAATATATTTTGATAATAAATTGATTTTTGAAAATGAAGAGTATGTTATTTAAAAAGTTATTACTAAAATATGCACAGTTATAGATTTTTTACAAAATATTATGATCAAATAGTTAGGTGATCAGGTTATGATTTAGATTGAGAAATAGAGCTTATTGATAATTTAATTAATAGGTTTACTTTACATAGAAAAAATATTTTTGAACTTGCTTGTTGAACTTGAGTTGTAGCTAAGCAATTAATTAAACTTTGATATAATGTAAATTGACTTGATATAAGTAGACATATGTTGGAAAAAGCTAAAGAAAATATTTGAGAAAATAGATGTTTTTATGGTGATATGACAAATTTTTCTTTAGAAACTAAACAGGATGTTATTTTATGTAATTATAATAGTATTTGTCACCTTATTAATTGGGAAGATTGGTTAAAAATGTTTGAATGTAGTTATAATTCTTTGAGAAAATGATGATTATTAATTTTTGATATAAATACAATTTGGGAATTTGAAAATATTAATAGAGATTTTTCAGCATTTTTTAATATCTGAGAAGATACTATATGTTTGGAAATGGAAAAAAAGAATTTTTTAGATTCTTGAGTAAAATTATGACTTGAAGAATATAAAATTAGATGAGATTTTTCTTTCTATAGATGGCTTGTAAAAATGTTTATAAAGCTGGAAGATAATAGATATGAATTAGTTGAGGAGGTAGTTGATGAAAATAGTTTTGAAATAACTGATATAAAAAAATCTTTAGAGGATATATGATTTGATATTTTACATCTTGAAGATTTTCATAAATGAGATGTTGATAATGAAAGTGAAAGAGTATATTTTGTTGCAAAAAAAAGGTAAAATATGATTATTTTACTTTTTTTTATATTTATGTTAATATTTTATTAATATATATTTAAAATATTTTATGGATGATAATTTATCAAATAAAACAGATAAAATAACAATTAATTCAGAAAAAACTAAAAGTTCAATTGAGGATATTATAAATAAAAAATCTTCTGATTGGACTGATAAAATAACTATTTTTTTTAAAAAAATAGAATTTTTAGATTTAGAACCAGAAAAAAAAGCAGAAGTAGCAACAAAAGTAAAGTTTAATTCAACACCAGATAAGTTATTTCGGATAGAGATATTTTTATCATGAGTTATTGCATCTTTATGATTATTACAAAATTCAGTAGCTGTTGTTATATGAGCAATGCTTATTGCTCCATTTTTGAGACCTATGAATGGAATTTGATATGCTATTGCTAGGTGAGAAAAATCATTTTTTTGGATTCCTGTAAAAGTTTTAGTTTTAAGTATTTTGATGTCTATTTTTACAGGATACATAGTTACTAAAATAATTTGATTAGATTTAGAAACAACTGAAATTTTAGCAAGAACTTCTCCAAACATAATTGATTTATTTATTGCAATTTTTTCTGCAATGGTAGCTGTACTGTCTTTATGATTTTCTAGATTATCAGAAAGTATTGCCTGAGTTGCAATGGCTGCAGCATTAATGCCACCTTTAGCTGTTGCAGGTATAGAATTAGCTTTTTGAAATTATTCACTTGCTTGGTGAGCAATGATGTTATTTTTAGCCAATTTAATTTCAATAGTTTTAGTTGCAACTATATTTTTCTGGCTTTATTGATTTACTCCACATAATGATACAAAACAAAAATCAGTTGTTAAAAGATTTTTGTTTTTAATAACTGTAATTATAATTATTTCAATTCCACTTATTCATTCTTTGATATTAATTAAGCAAAAAGTTAATATTTCAAAAGAATCAAATTTATATTTATCTACTATATTAAAGCAAAAAACAAGTGATTTTACTATTGATAAATTGGAAGTAAAATCTTTTAATGACCAAAAAATAGTTTTATATGCAGTGATAAAAATTCCTGAATGATTAAATTTTTATAATACTTTTAAGAAACAACTTGATTTTGAATTATCAAAGAAATTTTGAAGAAAAGTTGAGTTGGAGGTTGAATTGATTAGAGTTGCAAATATTGTTTCAGATAAACAAACTTTGAGTACAAAAGATATTATGTATAATTTTATTAAAAATTATTTTAAAACAAATTATAAAAATTATAATATTTTAAGTTTAGATATAGAAAATAATATTGAAAAATGATATATTATAAAAATAGTATTTTGAGTTAAAAAAAATTATAATAAAGATGATTTTAAAATATTGGAAAATGCTTTTAATAATAAGTTTAGGTTAAAAGGTAGCTTTGTATTTATTCCTTTGTCTGAGTATTCAAAAGTTAAGGAGGATCAAGATACATTAGAAATAAAAGAGAAACAAGATGAAATAAAAAAACAATTTGAAGATTTTATAGAGATAAATAAAATTTGAGAAATGTGAGTATCTAAAATAGAAGTTGATTATGATTTACTTACTAAAAAATCAGTTGTATCAATTAATTTTAATGTAGAGTACAATTCAAGAATTTGATTTAATAATTTTTTAATAAAATTCAAAAAATTTGTAAATAATTTAAAAAATATTGAATTAAAAATGAAAGTATTTATTTATAAAAAATATGAATTTAACAAGAAAACATCTACTTGAGTTATTAATGAATAAAAGAAAAATAATTAAATATATTTTATATATTTTTTTATTTTTTTTAGTTATTTTATTTTTGATTAATTTTTATATTATTTTTAGTTCAAAAAATAAAGTTGTTAGTTTAGATAAATTGAATTATAATTATAAAATATGACTTGTTTTATGAGCATCAGTAAAGTCTAATTGAATTCCAAGTGATATTTTAAAAGATAGGTTATATACAGCTTATTTAGCATATAAAAATAACAAAATAATTAAGATAATTGTTTCTTGAGATAATTCAAAAAAAAATTATAATGAACCTCAGGCTATGAAAAGATATTTAGTTTTACTTTGAGTAAGACCTAGAGATATATATTTAGATTATGCTTGATTTGATACTTATGATTCTTTATATAGGGCAAAATATATTTTTTGAGTTAAAAAACTTGTAGTTTTTACTCAAAAATATCATCTTTTTAGGACAGTTTATATTTGAAATTGATTATGAATTGATGCTATATGAGTTATTTCAGGTAGGCATAAATATTTAAATATATTAAAATTTAAAATAAGAGAATTTTTTTCAAGAATAAAAGCATTTTTTGAAGTAGAAATTTTTAAATCAAAACCAAAGTTTTTAGGTAAGAAAATAGAAATTAAATAATAAAAAATATGTATAGAATAATAATAACTTGAGATTCATATAAACATTTTGATAGTCCAATAAAAGAATATGTTAAAAGGCTATGAAAAACTTGTGAAATTGTTAAATTAAAACCTGTAAAAAACTGAAGTGCCAAGCAGATAATAGAAAAAGAGACAGATAATTTAATAAAAGTTTTAGAAAAGCAAAATGCTTTTAAAATAATTTTAAATCCAGACTGAAAATCTTTTAATACAAGTGATTTTTTTAATTTTATAGAACAAAAAAAATCTTTACATTGAAATATTATTTTTATAATTGGTTGAGCATTAGGACTTGATTATAATAAATTGAAAAGTTATATAGATTTTGAACTAAATCTATGAGAAATGACTATGCCTCATAGTCTTGCTTTGCTAGTATTGTTAGAACAAATTTATAGAATTGAAATGATAAAAAAATGAACTAGTTATGATAAATAATTCATTTTTTTTATTGCTTTTGTTTTTATTTACATAAAATGTATTAATCTTTTAGTTAAAAAATAAAAAATATGAGAAATATAAAACAAAAAGTATTTTTAGAGTTAGAAAAAAAGAATTTTCCAAATTTAAAGTTTTTGTATAGTAAAGAAGTTTTAGATATAACTTTAGAAGTATTAAGAGATTTATTAATACAAGAAAAACAAAAATTTGAAGAAATACTTAAAACTCCAAAAGAAAAGATTACTTTTGAGACTTTTGAAGATGAAGAAAAACTTTGATATTTTTGGAATTTGTTAAATCATCTTCAATGAGTAAATAGAAGTGATAAAATAGATAAAATAATAGAAACTTTTGAACCTGAATATCTTGATTTTGCAAATGAAATAAGTTTTAGTAAACCTTATTTTGAAATGCTTGTTTATTGTTTATATAAGTGTAAATTGGATTGGGAACAAGAAAGGATTTTAAAAGAAAGAATTAAAAATTTTAAATTAAGATGAATTGATTTAGAAAAAGATAAACAAGAGCAGTTAAAAGAAATTACAAAAAAATTAGCAAAATTAAGCCAAGATTTTACAAATAATATAGTAAAAGATCAAGCTAAATGGTCTTATCACATTACAAATTTTGAAGATATAAAAGATCTACCTGCAAATACTTTAAAAGCAGCTAAAAAACAAGCTAAAGAAAAAGGTTTAGAATGATATCTATTTTCAGCTGATCCAACTGCTAGGGGAGATTTACTTTCATATTGTCATAATCCTAAAGTTAGGCAAGAAGTTTCAAAAGCTTGACTTAGATTTGCAAGTTCAGGAGAATTTGATAATAGAAAAAATGTTTTAGAAATATTAAAATTAAAAAGACAAAAAGCTAAAATTTTAGGTTATAATAATTATGTTGAACTTTCTTTGGTAAATAAAATGGCTGAATCTCCAAAACAAGTTACAGATTTAATAGAATGAATTTCAGCTAAAGCTAGAAAAAAAGCTAAAGAAGAATTGGAAACATTAAAAAAATACTTTAATTTAAAAGAAATAAATTCTTTTGATGTTCCATATTATTCTAGAATTTATAAGGAAAAAGAATATAAAATTGATTCAAAAAAAATTAAGGAGTATCTAGAATTTGAAAATGTTTTAAATTATTTACATTCTCTTGTTTGAGAACTTTATGATGTTAAGTTAAAACAAATAAATATAGAATCATATAGTGATGATGTAAGAGTTTATAAAGTTTATAAAGATAATAAATTAGTAAGTTATTATTTACTTGATCCTTTTTATAGAGAAACTAAAAGACCTTGAGCTTGGGCTGATAATTTGAGAAGTAAGGATTATATAAATGATAAACTTCCTATAGTTGTAAATGTTTGTAATTTTCAAAAAGTTGAAGGAAGTCCTGTATTATTAACTTTATGAGATGTAGAAACTTTATTCCATGAGTTTGGACATGCTTTACATGAAATGCTTTCTGAAAGTAAGTATAGTGAACTATCTTGATTTAATGTAGAATGGGATTTTGTAGAATTGCCTAGTCAATTGCATGAAAATTGGGTAAGTGATAAAGAAAGTTTGAGAAAATTATCTAAACATTATAAAACTTGAGAAGCTTTAAATGAAGAGATTCTTGATAATTTAGAAAAACTGGAAACTTATATGGCTTGAAATTTTGTAGCAAGACAAAATGAATTTGCTTTACTTGATATGTATTTATATAGTGAAGAAGTTCCTGAAAATGTTGAAGATCTTGATAAAAAAACTCTTGATTTAGCTAATAAATATTGAGTATTCTCTAGATGAGAAGATTACAAAATGTATGCTTCTTTTAACCATATTTTTGGATGAGGTTATGCAGCTTGATATTACTCTTATATGTGGGCTGAAATAATAGAAAAAGATATTTGGGAAGAAATAAAAAAACACTGAATTTTTAATAAACAAATTACTAAAAAATTTCTAGATACTATTTTATGACAATGAACTAGAAAAGAAGCTTCAGATTTATTTAAAGATTTTATGTGAAGGGAAGTAGATAGCAAAGCTTTTATGAAAAATAAATGATTGATATAAAAAAGACTTAATTTAAAATTAAGTCTTTTTTATATACACTTATTATATACTTTTATTTTAAAAACTTTTGATTTATTTTTGAAAATTAATATATTTTAAAGTAATAAAAGTAATAAAAAATTATGACAACACTTATTTTAAATAATCTTGCTTTAAAATTTGGTTTAACAGTTCATATTGTTAAATCTTGGTGGGAGCAACTAAATTTTTCTTCTGAAAAAGAAGCAGAAGTTTTTTTTGAGGAAAATATTGAAATGATAAAAGCAAAACCTTTTATTAAATGGGTAGGTTGAAAAAGACAATTAATAGAACAATTTCAGGAACTTTTTCCAAAAGATTTTAATAATTATCATGAGCCTTTTTTGGGAGGTTGAGCAGTATTTTTTAATTTACAAAAAAAACAAAGTTTTTTATCTGATGTAAACAAAGAGTTAATAAATGTTTATAAAATTATAAAAACTAATCCTAAAAAACTTATAGAATTTTTAGAAACTTTGGAATATAGTAAAGAAAAATTTTTAGAAATTAGAGCTTGGGATAGAGAGGATAATTGGCAAGAAAAATATTCTAATGTGCAAAGAGCTTGAAGGTTTATTTATCTAAATAGAACTTGTTTTAATGGGCTTTATAGAGTAAATTCTAAATGACAATTTAATGTTCCATTTGGAAAATACAAAAATCCAGATTTTATACAAAAAGAAAATATTTTAAATGTAAGTAAACTTTTAAACAAAACTCAAGCACAAATCAAACTTGCTAGTTTTGAAAAAGTTTTAGAAAATGCTAGCCCCTGAGATTTTATATATTTTGATCCACCATATGATGTTTTAACAGATTCTGCAAATTTCACTTCTTATGACAAGTCTTGATTTTGAAGAGATATGCAAAAAAAACTAAGAGATATTTTTGTAGAGCTTGATAAGATGTGATGTAAAGTAATGCTTAGCAATCACAATACACCATTTATTAGAGAAATTTATTCTTGATATAAGTTTGATATTGTAAAAGCAAGGAGAAATGTGAATAGTAAGGGAGATAAAAGAGGGGAAGTTGAGGAGATAGTGGTGAGGAATTATTAGTAGTATTGAAATAATAAAAGAAAAACTCTACCTAAAGCAGTAGAGTTAAAACATTTTTACAAATGTATTTTAATAACCTAGGTTGTATGAATTTTTATTACTCATAGAACCTATATGTACAATATTATATTATTTTTTAAAAAATGTCAAAAAAAAATTTAATTAATTATAGAAAAATTTTTATTACATTATTATGGGAATATTTAAATAATGATTGTAATGCTTATTACAGAGGAATTTGAAATAATAATATGTTCTTTTTATTGAAAGATTTTTTATATTATTTGAATTTAGAAGAATCTTTAATTAGAAAATCACAAATTAGTATTTTATTAGAAGAATTTTTTTACTTATCAGAAAATGATATAGTTTTTAATTCAAAATTTAAAAAAAATTCTAGAGAACTTATTTTAGAGATAAGAAAAGAAGAAAAAAATTTTGATAGTTATAAATTAAGAAAAAACTTAGAAATTATTTTAAAAAATCTTACTGTTAATGATTCATATCAAAAAGCTTTATTATGACTATTAAAATCATATTTAGATAACAATAAATATAATGATGATTATGATAAAGATTATCAGAAAAATTTAAAAAAAATAAAAAAAATAACATTTATTTTTTTAGATTTTTTAAAATATGAAAAATGAATATCAAGAAGATATTTAGAATTTTTAAGAGATCATTATTTAAATAATATTGATTTAAATAATGATTATAAATTTTTAAATTGATTTTATCAATTTAGTAAATTATTTTTTAATTTAAATAAAGAATTTTATGTTTATTTTAAAATTAATATTTGAGAAATTCAAGCTAATAAGAGAAAGTTAGAAAGAAATGATATAAGTTATATTATTAATAGTATTTGAAGTGAAAATATTTATTATATTGATAATATAAGTGAAAATATTAACTGAAAAGAGTTTGATAAAAAATTTTTAAGTCAAAGGAAAGAATTTGAAGAAAAAAAAGAAAATACTTTTTATATTTGAATAAAGTTAGAATGAAAAGATATTCATTCAGTTTTTAAGATTGCTAAAAATCTTTTAAATAGGTTATTTGATACTTTTTTATTTGAATTTAATGCTTTAAAATTAAAAATAAATAAAATTTCTTTAATTGTAGATGTAAATAGAATATATATTATAGATGCTTGATATATAGAATATGTAAATAGAAAAAAATGAAATGAAAAAAATATTATTTCATTAAATAATATTTTAAATAATAATAAATATAATTTAGATACAAAAAATAAAATAATTAATAGTTTGAAGTATTATAAATTATTTTTAGATAGTTGAAATTGAGAAGTAAAACTTTTAAATTTATGGATTGCTTTGGAATCTTTATTTTCTAGTATAGACAATTCAGATAGTGCTTTTGATAAATTAAAGTCATTTATTCCAAAATTAATTTCTATGAATTTAATGAAAAATTATTTTGATGAATTTCAGGAATATATATTGCATAAAATTGATATGGAACTAGAAAATAAAAGTAAATATAAAAATCATCATAAAATAAAAGAAATAATTTCTGAAAATAATAAAGTTAGTAATAGTTTATGAGTGAAGGAGTGAAAGTTTAATAATGTATGAATACTAAAAGCTTTATCTAGTAAGGAAATTTTTTCTGAAATTGAAAAATTGTTACATAATGAATATTTTATTCAAAAATATCAAAGATTAGTAAATTTAATAGAAAAAGATGATAATTGAGAATATAAAAATTTATTAACTTTTTTAAAAAGATATGAAAATAAAATGAAATGGTTATTAACTAAAATTTACAGATATAGAAATTATATAGTTCATTGATGAAAGAAAATAAATACAGAAAAGGTAATTAATGATTTAGAATTTTTTTATTTAGAATTAATAGAGGATATTTTAGATAAAATTTGAAATAAAAAAATAAATATTAATTCTTTAAATGAATATTTTTTAAGAATTAATAGAAGTTACAATGTATATGAGAAATGAATAAATAATAGAATTAAAGATAATAAAATTCCTGATAAAAATGTAGTATTACCTTTTATTGTTTATTAAAATTATAATATGTAATAATTAAACCATGCAAAATATACTAAAAAATAAAGAATTTCTTGATTGGTGTTATTGATGAATAACAGAATTAACTCTTATTTCAACAAGTAATTCTAAAAAATTAAAGCCTTTTGTGAAAGAAGAAAATGAATGGTGAAATAAATTAATTTGACAAGAAAATAATAATCAATGGACTACATTGCTTTGTGAGTGAGCAGTAAAAGAACTTTTGGAAGAACTTTGATATAAGAATTTAAGAAATGCTAGAAAATTACAATCTTCACATTCAAAGAAAAAATATAATCCTGATTGGGAATGTGATGACTTTGTTTGGGAAGTAAAATGAAGAAATTGGACAACTCCTTGAACAGCTTGAGAAAAAATTCTTTGAACTCCTTTGAAATATTCAGAGATTCCTAGATTATATTGAAAACCTTTGAGAATTGTTTGTGTTTGATATCAAGAAAGGGAAGCTAAAAATTGATTTGCTTGTGGAAATTTGATAAATCCAGAAAAAAGATGAACAGAAGAATTAGCTAAAATGCTTTTGTTATTCAAAAAACTAAAAATTGAATATGTAGGTTTTACAGATTTATTAGAAAAATTAAAAAATAAAAAGTAAACTAAAATAGTTGACTTATTTTAAAAAATTAATAGAATAAGAATGTTAGAGAAACAAATTAAAGAATTTTTAAAAAAACAAAATTTGAAACAAAGTGATGTTTATAATAAATTAGATATTTCTAAACAAAATTTTTATAAAGCAATTAGAACAAAAAATTTTGATAATCCAACTTTGCAAAAAGTTCTTGATTTTCTTTGACTTGAAATTCTTATTTTATTAAAAGAAAAAAAATGAAAATATTAAAAAAAGTTTATTATCATCAACTTGAAAAAGTTAAAAATATTTTGAAAGTAAAAGAAATTTATAGAATGCCTTGATTAATTGAGGAAGAAGAATGAGATAATTTAAATATGGATAATTTTATTTTTCCTTGAAAAAGAAATTGGGATTGGTATTTTTCTGATGATAATTGAAATGAATGATTAGAGAAATTAGAAAATGTTTATTTTTCAAAAGAACCTTTGGAAGACTTATTATATGAATATATAGATTATTTTCCTGATGTTGATTTATATATGTATGTTAAAATTTGAGAAAAAAATAATATTTTACTTGATTCAAAAGATTATTTTAAATTATTTTTAGAACCAAATTCATATTCAATAAAATCTGATTTAAAAACTTATGCCTAAAAAACTAAAACTCTCACCAGAAGATTTTGACCAAGAATGCACCACTGTTTGGTCTTTTCCTAGAAGATGAAACTGGGCTACTCATAACAGTAAATACAGATGAAATTGGTCTCCTGAAGTTGTTAGAAACCTTATTTTAAGATATTCTAAAGAAGGAGATTTTTTGCTTGATCCTATGATTTGAGGAGGAACAACTGCTATTGAAGCAAAACTTTTGAATAGAAATCTGCTTTGCTATGATATAAATCCAGAAGCTATAAAATTAACTGAAAGTTTACTTGATTTTGAAATAGATTCTGAAACAAGTTCAGAATGACAAGTTAAAATAAAAGTTAAAAAACATAATGCTACAAAGAAAAATAAAGATTTAAAAGATGAAAGTATTGATTTTGTTCTTATGCATCCACCTTATGTTGATATAATAAAATATAGTGATTGAATTAAATGAGATTTATCACAAATCCATGATATTAATAAATTTTGTGATGAAATGGAAAAAGTAGCAAAAGAGAGTTATAGAGTTTTGAAAACTTGAAAATTTTGTGCTGTTTTGATGTGAGATACTAGAAGAGAAAAAATGTACCAACCTTTAGCTTTTAAAGTAATGGAAAGATTTTTAAAAGTAGGTTTTGCTTTAAAAGAAGATATTATTAAAGTTCAGCATAATTGTAAAGCAACTTGATTTTGGGTACAAAAATCCAAAGATTATAATTTCCTGCTTATCATGCATGAACACTTATTTATTTTTAAAAAACTCCTACAAAAAAAGACTTAATTTAAATTTTAAATTAAGTCTTTTTTACTACCTAAAATGGTAAATCATCAATTGAAATTTCTTCTTCTTCTTTTATATTAGTTTTTTTAACTGCTGGAGTAGTATTTCCAGGAGTAGAAGAATTAGGAGTAAAATCTCCTCAAGAATTTGTATTTGGAGAAAGCATAATCATATTTTCACCAACTATTTCTGTTCTATATCTTTTAGTTCAGTCTTGAGCTTCCCAAGACCTAGTTTGAAGTCTACCTTCTATGTAAACTTTTTTTCATTTTGATAAATATTGACCAGCTATTTCAGCTAATTTTCACCATAAAACAACATTATGAAATTCTGCTTGTTCTTGCCTGTTTCCAGAGCTATCTGTCCAATTTCTATTTGTTGCAATTGATATTGTTGTAACATTTTGACCATTTGGAGTTTGTTTTAATTCAACATCTTGTGTTATGTTTCCTATAAGTTGTACTTTATTTAAATCCATATCTAATATTATGTAAAGGGTTAAAATATGTTAAATTATTTTATTTAACATTGTTATTATAATTTTTATAAAATATAAGTCAAATTATTTTTGTAATTAAGTATATAAAGAGTGTATAAAAATATTTAATTTAATAAAAAGTCAAGAGTTTTTATTAAATTAATAAGCTTATTTTTTGCACTAAAAAATTAAATATGTTATCATTTTTATGAATAAAACTAACTTAGTAAATATAAATTTATGAAAACTTTATTTATAAAAATAACATTGATATGTATTTTAATGTTTAATTTAACCACTTTTTGAGCTTGAGCAGATAGTTTCTCAAGATATAGAAGTGTTGATACTTGAACTTTTAAAGAGTATTGATTTCAAATTACAAAAGAATTTTTTGTATTGAAAAATTCTCATGAAGTAAATGGTAGTTTAAGTGTACCAGCTCTTTCTAAATTGGAAGTTTTAGTAAAACAATCTTTTAATTATCTTCCTGATGACATTAAAAATCAATCTTATTATACTGAATTACTTTCTTCTTTACAAAGAGCAATAAAATATCCAGATAATGATTCAGTTTATAGTGATGTTACAAAAAAATTAGCTAATTATTTAGGTAAATCTCAGATTTCATCTATTTCTTGAAAAGTTTCTGCAATTCCTTCAAAATGAAATGCTCCATTGGTTGTTACTCTAAAAGCTGATGTTGTAGATCCTGAATGAACATTAATTCCAAAAAATAATTATGTTTGGTGGATTGATTTATGAGGTAGAAAGAAAATTTTAGGTAATTGACCAAGTATAAATTATACTTTTAGAAATCAATGAAAATATTGAGTTTTTGTTGATGTTAGATCAAATCATAAAAATAAAAAAGGTTATACAGATGTTTTGTCATATAGATGAAAAGTTAATATAGATGTTTTATCAAAGATTGCATCTGTTATTGTAAAAGTAAATTGAGAAAGGGTATGAGATAAAAAAGAATTAAAATTTACTCCTGATGATGCAAAATATTGACTTATATTTGATGCAACTTCAACAGTTCCAACACAAGATGCAAAAATAATAAAAACTTCATGGGATTTTGGTAATGGTATAAAAAAGACTTATAATAATTCTCCAAAAGTTGAAAGAGTTTCATATTATAAAGAATGAAATTATAAAGTAACATTAAATATGGAGACAAATCTTTGAGATGTTATAACTAAAGAATTTGATTTATTTATAAATGATCCAATTGCAACAATAAATGTAAAACCTTTAGAATGATATTTATGAGATAAATTTACTTTTTCAGCTAAAACAGCAGCAAATGCAGATGAACTTACTTATAATTGGGAAATAGTTGATATAGTTGATGATAAAGTTATTTTTAAAAAACAAGCAAAAGTATTTACTTATTCATTCCCTAAAAAATGATATTTCAATATAAAATTGAAAGTAAATTCTGCTTATGCTCAAACTGATGACATTGATAGTAAAATAATATATATTAGTTCTAGGCCTCCAATAGTTAGTTTTAAAACAAGTATTCCAGAGAAAAATAAACCAAATAGAGTTTTATTTGATGCAACAGATACTTTTGATCCAGATTATATAGATAATTGAAAATTGAAATATTCTTGGTTAATTGATTGAAATAGAGTAAATCTTAAAGATTCAAATAAAAATGGTTCATTATGATATTTTACATTTGATTCAATTTGAACTCATGATGTTAGTTTAGAAGTTACTGATCCAGATAATGTAAAATCAGTTAAGACACAAAAAGTTAAAATAAATTCAATACTATCTGTTGATTTTTCAGCAAGTCCAAGAGCTATTTCTAGAGGTTCTGATATAGAATTTATTGCTGTTTCAAAAGAAGCTATATTATATGAATGGGATTTTTGAGATTGAGATGTAGAATGAGGTAAAAAATCAAATATAAGACATACTTATGACAAATCTTGAAAATATAATGTTAAATTAAGTGTTGAAGATGCATCTTGAAATAGAAATTCTTATTCACAAGTTATATATGTTTGAGATTGAAAAAATCCAGTTGCAATATTGGATATTACTTCTTGAGCTAATTGAATTCCTCCAATAGAAAAGAGTGTATGTAATTGAAATGATGCATATATAGTAAATAGAATTGATAATATTCAATTAAATGCAGGTTCAAGTATTGATGTTACTTGAGATGAAACAGGATTAGATTATTCAATTAAAATATGAAATTGAAAATATTATACAGCAAGAACTGTATCTTATAAATTTGATGAATTATGATGTTATCCTATAAAATTAACTGTAACAAGTAGAAAATCTAGAACTTCTGATTCAAAAGCAATTTGGGTTAAAGTAAAAAATTTAAAACCTAGTTTAAGTGCTTTATCTACAAAAATGGAAAATCCAGATTCAGATCCAGTTATAGTAGATGTTTCTGCTGTTTGAGCAAAAGATAAGGATTGAGTTATTACTTCATATTTATGGTATTATTATACTGATATAGATCCAGAACCACAAGGTTTTAGAGTTACAACTTCTCCTAGTACAAAATTTGTATTACCTAAAATAACAGGAAATTATTATTTTGTTTTAGTTATGACAGATGATAATTGAGAAAAAGTAAGTTCAAAAGATTTATGAAAAGAAGCAATAATTACTTTGGCTTGAAATAATATAAATGTACCTCTTGTAAATTTAACTGTAAATGATAATTCTGTTTATATCTGAGAAGATGTTGTATTTACAGCAAAAGTAAAAAATATTTTATGAAGAAATATTTCATCAAAATCTAAATATTACTGGGATTTTGATTGAGATTGATTTTATGATCAAGAATCTACAACAAATACAGTTAGTCATGTATATAAGAAATCATGAACTTTTTATGCAAAAGTAAAAGTAAAACATAAATGATATAGTAATACAAGAATAGTTGAAATAGATGTTGCAAATAGATTAACTCCTGATTTTAAATATATATCAATTTGAAATACATTTCTATTTTTAAATACTTCAAAATGAGTTTATAATTCTATTATTTGGGATTTATGAGATGGAAAAAAGATACAATGAAAAGATGATTTTAAACATGTATATACTGATTGAAAAGTTACTCATTTAGTTGTATTGAAATTGGTTGAAGGAACAAAAATAAAAACTAAAAAGTTTTTAGTTAGAAAAAATATGAAAAATTTACTTGAAACAAAGAAAAATAATTTTTTTGTATTGAGTTATCCTGAAAATAAAGATTGAAAAATAGATGTAAAAGAATCAATGGATTATATTTATATTTATCCTTCAGTTAAAAATTATGATGTTGCATTGTATGCTATTGATACAAATGCAGATGTAGATAGTGATTTAAATTGATGAAAAGATGATGATGAAAATGTAAAAGCTAATAATCAAGAGATATTAAAAGTAAAATTAAATAAAAACAGAATTCAAAATATTGTAGTTTTTATAAAAGATAAAGATTGAGTTGTTCTTGATTCAAAGAAAATAGAAATAACAAAAGAATATCTTGAGGTATCAAATGAAGATATATCAAAAATAAAATTTTTAAATGTTTCTATGCAACAGAAACAACAAATTGAAAAATTAAAAAAGATTATTTCTGGAATGCCTTCTGATGAAAGGTTAAAATCTATGAAATATCTTCAAAAACTTAAAGAAGAATGGTCAGATGATACTGAAAAAACTAAAATTATTTTAGAATTTGAATGATATTTAGATGAAACAACTTTAACAAATAAAGATGATATAATAAATCTTTTAGAATGATTACTTGTTACTAATCAAGAAGATAAATCTGAAAAAAATATATCATATAATGCTTTAAAAAATTTAATTCCAAATGATATAACTTGTAGTTGAAGTTGAACTACAACTAGTAATTCTAAAGATAATAATTTAGATTCTTGATTTAGTGATTGTAAAAAATTATTAATTTCAAAATTGGATGCTATAAAAGTTAGTGATGATACTGAATTAAATAGAAAATTATGAAAAGAAATATTATCTGAAATAGTATCTACAAAAGAATTAACAACAAAGGAAAAATTGAACTTCAAAGCTATTTTATCAACTTTTGTTTATTGATGAGTTAAAAATATTCCAAAAACAGAAAAAGATAATATAGAAAAAGATACAAAAACTCAAATTAATGAATCTAGTACTTTTGATATAATATGAATATTAAAAAAAGTTTTTTATATAATTTGATGAATATTATTAATATTATTAGTTATAACATGATTATTTTTTATTTATTATAAGATTGCAAATAAAGATAAAAATATTTGATTTAGTGATTTTATATTAAAAAAGACAAAACATAATGATGATATTATTGAAAATAATACTGATAGTTTATTAGATGATTTAAATATAGAAGATAAAAAGGAAGATATTTTATGATCATTAGATAAAGATAAATATGAAGATGAAAATAAAATAGAGGATAATGTTGAGATAAAGGATACTTCTTGAGAAACTGTACCAAATTGGTTAAGATGAGCAGAAGCAAATATAAAAAATAATAATGAAGATGAGATTAATAAAGAAGAAGAGTCAAAAGGAGATAAACAAGAAGTTAGTGATGAGAAAATAGAAAAAGAAACATCATTAGAAGCTGAACAATGAGATGTTCCAGATTGGTTAAAATGAAGTATATCAGAGGATAATGAATCTGAAAGAGAAGAAGAAAAAAATAAATCAGAGATACCAGATTGGCTAAAAGATTCATTAATTGAGGATAATAAAGAAGATAAATCAATACAGGAAGAAGAAGTAAAAGAAGAACAAAAAGTTAGTGATAAAGAAGAAAAAGTAGGTAAAAAACCAAGAAGAAAGACTACTAGAAAATCTAAAACTAGTAAAAATGAAGTAGTTAGTGATAATAAAAAAGATATTCAAGAAAAGAAAGTTACTTCAAGAACTAATGAGAAAACTGTAAAAGAAGCAACTAAAGAAGATAAAGAAAAAATAGAAAAAGATAATAAAGAAGAAAAAAAACCAAGAAGAAAGACTACTAAAAAAACTAAAATTAGTAAAGTTGAAGAAAATAATGATAATAAAAAAATAAAGGAAGAATTGTGGGATGATTGAATGGAAATTCCTGATTGGTTAAAATCTGATTAAAAAAAATAGAGTAATTTATAAATTATTCTATTTTTTTTAATTGATTTTTTTAATAATTATATATAATTTATTAGATTATTTTTTAAAAATATAAATTGAATAAAATTAATAAAAAAGATATTATAGATTTTTTAAAAGATTTAATAATTATTGCAGTTGTAGTTTTGATAATTAGAACATTTATTGCTGAACCTTTTCAAATAAGTGGTCAATCAATGTATAAATCATATTATGATAAAGATTTTATTATAGTAGATAGATTTTCTTATTTAGATATTCCTTGAATAAAACATTGAGAAGTAAAAAGATGAGATGTTATTGTTTTTAAGCCTCATGTAAGTAAAAAAAGAGAGTATTATATAAAAAGAGTTATTTGATTACCTTGAGATAAAATAAAATTTGAAAATTGAGAAGTTTATCTTCAAAAAGAATGAAAATGACCTTTTCTAAAAATAGATGAGCCATATTTAGATAAAGAAAATAAAGGACATACTTATGTGAGATGAATAGAAAAGGAATTTGATGTTCCAAAATGAGAATATTTTGCAATGTGAGATAATAGAAATCATTCTGATGATTCAAGAACTTGTTTTGATATAAGTTGTTCTTATTCTCCAAGAGATAGTTATATTCCTAAAAAAGATATAGTTTGAAAAGTATTTTTAGATTTATGATATTTTAATATAAAAAAGCTCTCTTTTATTCAACCAAATTTATGAATAGATACTAAACCTAGATGGTTATCTTCTCCAAGTCATTTTGATTATAAAAATCATTTTATTAATACATCTACAGGAATATTAAATAAAACTAACTAGTGAATATGAATTGATTTTATTTTATAGATAAACCATTAGAATATAGTAGTTTTGATATTGTTAAAATATTAAGAAAAAAACTACAAATAAAGAAAATAGGTCATACTTGAACATTAGACCCCCTTGCAACAGGGGGGCTTTTAATAGCTGTTTGAAATTATACAAAATTGATACCATATTTGGAGAAAGATACAAAAGAATATGAATTTACTATAAATTTTGATTGAGAAACAGAATCATTTGATTTATGAACTCAAGTTAATTATTTTTGAGAAGATATAATTTCTAAATTTAAAACAAATGTTGATTTATATAAAATAAAACAAATTTTAAAAGAAAAATTTACTTGAAAAGTTTCTCAAGTAGCACCTAAAAATAGTGCAAAAAAGATAAATGGTCAAAGAGCATATAATCTTGCTAGAGCATGAAAAGAATTTGAAATAAAAGCAAATAATGTAGAAATTTTTAATATAGATATTATTGATTATACTTTTCCTAAATTAACTTTAAAAGCAAAAGTATCTGCATGAACATATATAAGAAGTATAGCTTATGATTTGGCTGTAGAATTATGATTATCAGGTAGTTATGTATCTTTTTTAAGAAGAATTAAAATTTGAAATTTAAATATAAAATATGCTCAAAAATTAGATAATTTTGATAAAAATATTAAAATTGATCCTAGAAATATTTTAATATCTGAAAATTTTATTGTTTTAGATGATAAAATAAAAGAAAAAATTGATAATTGATTAAAAGTTGTTTGAGATTTTGATTATAAAAGAGGAGAAGATTTGTTTGTATTGATTGAAAATAATATAACAAATATTATTGAATATGATTGAATTAAGCTTATCCCAAAGAGAAAAATATAAAAAAATAAAAAAAGTATAAAAAAAATTTGCATAATCAATTTTTTTTTATACAATGCTCAAGCATTAGAGCAATGGGTAATTAGCTCAGTTGGTAGAGCAGCGCCCTTTTAAGGCGAAGGTCCTGGGTTCGAGCCCCGGATTACCCACCATTTAGTGAAATCCAAATTATAAAGAATATCAAAAGGGTGTTTAATGTCTACATTAAGCACTTTTTTGTTGGTCAAAGTTAGGTTCATAACTATGCTAAAAAGGGCAGATAGTACTTGTGAACTTTTTTTAGTTTTTACTTCTATATTCAGCTTTTCAAGGGTTTTAATAAAATCTATAGTTTTTTAATTTCATTTTTTATGTTGTAGTATTTTTTATAGAGTTTTTTTATAAAAAATATTTGCATTTATTTTTAGAATAACTATAATTTTATGGGTATTCTAAAAATAATTTATAAGCTAATTTATATGAATATAAAAGAAAAACTAGCTAATTTAGATAGTATTTTTTTGAAAAAACAATTTTTACAAAAAATAATTAAATTATCTTGAAAAAAGTATGAAATTAATGATTTAATTGAATTATGATATATTTCTGCTATAAAAAAATGAGAGATATATTATAATAATATGTTATGAAAAACTAAAAATCCATATTTAATATGATGAGCATATATGGATTTTAAAGATTTTATATTTTGAGGCTTTGATAGATATAATAAAGAATGATTTATAACCCAAGTATCAAATATTTTTACTATTTATAATTTAAAATATTCTAGAGAGTTAGAAATATTATGATTAAAGTTTAAATTTAAAAAAGTAAAAAAAGAGTTTTTTTATTGAAAATATAGAAAAATGATAATGTGAAAAAATATTTATTTTATGGAAAAAGAAAGATTGTTTTTAGAATATATTAGAGATTATATAAAATATGATAATTCAAAGTTTATTGAAATTTATAAAACATTAAATCAAGAAAAACTAGAAAAATATGCTAAAAAATATCCAATTAAGAGAGTTATTTTAAAATTAAATAAAATTAAAAAATGTATTTAAAAAATATAAAGAAATTTTTATGAAAATATGATAATTTATCAAAAACTAAATTTATAAAAATTTTAGGATGGAGTAATAAACTTAATTTTGATGACTATAAATTAGAAAAAGATTTTTTACTAACATTAATTTTAATAAAATTTTGAGAAAAATATTCAGATTTGATTTTTAAAGGTTGAACTTGTTTAAATAAAGTATATTTTCCATATTTTAGATTAAGTGAGGATTTGGATTTTGTTTTAGATGATAGTAGTTTATGAAGAACTGCTAGAAAAACTTTGTTAAAGAAATATGAAGATGATTTTATAAAAGATTTATGACTTTTAGGATTAAAATTACAAGAGTGAAGAACAAAATATGATGAACATAAACTAGCTATGTTTACTTTTGAATATAATTCAATTTTTGATAATAATACTCAAACTATAAAAATAGATATTTCACTAAAAAATGAATTACAATTAAATCCTGTATATTGAGAGATAAAATCTATATTTGTTGATAAAATCTTGGAAGAAAATCTTTTCTGAAATCACAAAATAAAAACAATGGATTTAAAAGAAATGCTTGCAGAAAAAATAAGAGCAGCTTTAACTAGAAAAGAGCCTGCAATTAGAGATTTATTTGATATTTGGTATGTAAGAAATTTTAGTGATTTTGATTTTGAAGATGAAGAATTTAAAGATTTAGTAAATCTAAAATTAAAAGAAGTAAATTATGTTTATACCTTAGAACAAAATTATGAGCTACTAAAGCAACAAATACAAACAGATTTAAAGCCAGTATTAAATGAGATTTTTGACTTTGATTTTGATAGTAGTTTTGAGTTTGTTAGAAAGTTTGAGGTGTAAATTATTTGATAATTTATAATTTTAAAGTAATATAAATATATATTTTATATAATAAAAATATATTTATGGAATTAAATTTAACTGATAAAAATTTAACATTTGATTTATTAAAAAAATATTTATCTAAAAATTATAATGAAGAAAATATTTATTTTAATGATAATGATAAAATTGTAAGATTTTATAATATTAATGTTAATATTTTATTAAATGATTTATTTGATGATTTTTCTTGAAATAATATAGTTGTTTTCTCTGGTATGTTTATTTTTAATGAATGTAATATTACTATCAATAATTCAATTTGTTCTGAATGGTGATTTATTAAATTTAATCAATGTAATATTTTTAATAAAAAAAATATAGAATTATCAACTGATTGAGATGAATGAACTATTATTTTATCAAATTGCAGTTTGAATTGATGAGAACTTAAGGTTTTTTCTAGATGAAAATGAAATAATGTTATTGTATAATAATTATAACATATAATATAAGTCAATTATGAATAATAATAAGAAAAAAGAGCTTTTTGAAGCTTTTTTACTTGAATTGTTAGAATGGTATAAAGAAAAATGATTAGATGTAGATAATAATGATTTAAGTAGGTTAAAAGTTTTAAAACTCTTATTTTTAGGTGTATCTAAAAATAAAAAAGCATTAGATATTTTTAATAATTTTCAAGCATGGGCTTTATGACCAGTTGAAAAAGATATATATGATTTAATAAAAAAAGATAAACTTGATATTGGTATTATTAATAATGTAAATTTGAAGTTAAAAAATAGAAAGAAGAATTTTTCTAAAGATATAAAAGAGCTTGCAAAAGATATAGTAAATACATTGAAAGAAAAAAATAATAACTTAATTAAACTATCAGCTTCTACCTTAGTAGATATAACTCACAAATGGAATTCTTGGGAATTGTCTAGGTCTTTTAATATGGATAAAATTTCTAAGAAGTTAATTTTAGAAGATGATTGATATTTTAATTAAAAATTAATGTTATGACAGAAAAAGAGCAAAAAGAAAATTTATTTAACAAAATATTTAATTTTTTAAAAAGTAAGAAAAATAATAAAAAGGAAGAGTTGAATAATACTAAGAGTAATAAAATTATTGATAATATTATTTCAGAAATAGACAAACAAGATACTTTTTCTTTTAATAAAGAAAATTTAGATAAAATCTTAAAAGCTGAAAAATTTATTAAAGAATTATACTTATTTTTATCTGATTATATTATAAGTTGAGAATTTTTAGATACTGATGTAAATAAGATATTGTCTAAAATAACAGAATATAGAGATAATTTAAATGAAATTAATGATACTAGTGATGATGAATATAATAGTAAAGAATTTTTAAAGTTTGATGATAATTTACAATCTTTATTTCATGATTTAAGGGTATTACAAGATTTAAAAAATGAAATATGATTTAAAAGAAAAAAAGATATTATTAAGATTTTTAGTAATGATAATATTTGAAATAATAGGACAAGTGAAAGAAAAATATTTATTCTTTTACTTGAGTTAATAAATATTCAAATTTCAATATGAGATGATTTAAATAATTCAATATTAGAATTTTTAATACATTTATATGAAAGTGTATTAAAAATTAATAATAAATTACACCAAAAGTATATTAAATTTATTAAAGATACAATAATTCTAGATTTATTTAAAATATCATTAGTATCATGAAAAAATAAATTTGATTATTATAATGAATGAGAAATAAAAACTTTAAATATAGAGAAATATATTAAAGACACTATATATAAAGAATATATAAATGAATTAAGATTTATTAGTTGAAAAAAAACTAATAATAATTTTATTAAAAAATATATAAGAAATTTTAAAGAAAATAAAATTTCTTCATTGAGCATATATGTATTGCTAAAAAATTACAAAGATATTAATAGGTCAGGAAAGAAATTGAAAAATATTTATGATTTATTTACTTATGATATTAAAGAGGAAAAAGATGATATAAAATTAAATCAAATTTTTATATGAAATCATTATTTATCATATTTAATAGAAAAATATAATAAAACAGGAGATGAAAAATTAGTTTTTAAAATAGATGAATTTTATAAAGAAATTATAAATTTATCAAAGGAACTTTCAAATAAATGATATGAAAATTATTTTAGTTATTATAAATATGCTCATTTTAAAAATATAGAATATAATAAAAAATTTTTATGAAAGATTAAATCTTATAAATATCTTAATTGAATTATAGATACTGCAGAAAAAAGTATAGAAAAGGCTATAAAATTATTTAAAGATATTGATTATCATAGTTATTATGAATTTGATAAAAAAGATTTTTTTATTAATTATGAATGAGAATATATATATTGTCATAATTTATTTTTATTTCCTTTTGATAGAGATAAAAAGTATAGATTATTAGAAATAGAGCTTGATAAAGTTAGAGAAAATAAAATAGATATTAAGTATAAGGAAAATTTTTGAAAAATTAGTGAAAGTCTTGAAAAAAATAAATTAGAAGCAATGGCTATAATATGAATATTTACTTGAATAGTAGTGTATTCTATTTGAACCATTCAAATTTTTTCTGTCATTGAAGATATATGAAGTGCAATTATGTTTGCTTGAATATTTTTATCAGGTTTACTTATTTTAGTTTGAGGAGTATTTTTTAAAGAATGATATGGATTTAAATATAATAAAGGATTACAACTTATTGTATTATCATTAGTTATTTTATTTTTATCTTTTTTAGGGAAATACTATTTTTCAGAAAATAAGTGAATATTAAATTGAAATAGATGACAATTAATATATTCTAAATTAGAGTGAAAGATAATAGAATGAGAAAATATTAAAGATTATATTGATGAAAAAATAAAAAAATATGAAAAGATAAATAAAGAATTAAAAGAAAAATTAAATAAGATAGAAAAATATAATAAAAATAATTAAGTTTTATAACTTTTACCTTATAAATAAAAATATAATTAAATCTTTTAAACTAAATAAGAAGCTAGTATTAGCTTCTTATTTTCATTTATATTTCCAAAAATTTTTATATCTAAAGAAAATTATATCATCAATATAATAATTAGGAAACTTAATAAAAAAAGTTCTCAACTTGCTTGCTGTGCTCCACCATTGACAATTTAAAAAAGTAGTAATTGATTTAATTAATTACTACTTTTTTTATTTTTAGAATTATATGATTAAAAAGATAATATTAAATTTTTTAAATTATATATTATTTATATAATAGTTAAGTTATATAATTAAAATATATGAAGAAAATAATAATATTTATATTGTTACTTACATTGATTTCTTCTTGTAGTGATAATTTAAAAGATAAAAATAATAATATCTATAATAAAATAAAGATGAAGAATTTTAGTGAACAATTTTTTTGACAAATATGAGTTGAAGATTTTAAAAAAGAATTGACTGATTCAGATATAACATTAATAGATGTCAGAACTCCATGAGAATTACCTGTATATTGAAAAATAAGAGAAAATCAATTGCTTATAAATATAAGTGATCCAAATTTTGTAAATGAGATTTTGAAACTTGATAAAAAGAAAAAATATTTATTATATTGTTGGCATTGAAATAGATCAGAAGTTGCTAGGCATTTTATGCAACAACAATGATTTTCTTATGTAAAAGATTTGAGATGATGAATAGAAGCTTGGGTTATAAAATGAGAAAAAGTTATAAAATAGATTTTTTAAATTTGAATAAAAAGTCTTATTTTTTATAATATATACTAATTTTAATTTATAAATTTTATTATATGAAATATATTGCAATAGTATTAAGAATTTTGATAATAATTGTTTGAATAAAACTTATGTCTTTATCTTGATGGAAACCATTAACTCCTCCTTTTTGTAGTTGATTATGATTTATTTTAATTTGATTATATTTAGCTTTACAAGCTTTATTTGGACCAAGAGCTATGACTTGTCCTTTTATACAATTAAAATGTCCAATGAATAAAGATGGAGTATGTGAAAAATAATTTTTAACTTAAAAAAAATGAAAAATTATCAATTTATAACAATTATAGTTTTGATTCTAGTTTGAATAGGTTCAACTCATTATGTGATTTCTAAAGTTCCTGAGAAAGTTACAGCAAATATGCTTGCTATAGAATATAATAAAGTTGGTTGAATGGAAAATTATATAAAATTAAATAAAATTCAAAAACAACAAATAATTGCTTGATTGAAACAATATGAAGCACAAAATTGAACTATAAAAACTAATAATGAAGTTAAACAACAAAATACAGTAGATAATAATATGGCTAAATGAAATATTATATCACAAGATACTATTTCAAAAATTGAAGATGGTTCTTATGTTTTATGAAATAAAGATGCTGAAATATCTTGGATTGAGTATAGTGATTTAGAATGTCCTTATTGTAAAAGATTACATGAAAGTGGTAGTATAGAAAAAATTTTAAAACAATATAATTGAAAGGTAAATTTTATATATAAGCAATTTCCTTTAAGATTTCATCCAAAAGCTCAAATAGAAGCAGAAGCAGCTTTATGTGTTTGAGAATTGGCTTGAGATACTAAATATTATGATTTTATACAAGATGTCTATAAGAATTCTTTATCAAATGGTAATTCTTATACAAAAGAAATGCTTATAGATTTAGCAGAAAAATTATGAGTAGATAAAAATAAAATGTCTTCTTGTATAAATTCAGGGAAATATACTGCTGAATCAAAAAGACAATTACAAGAATGAAGTAGTCTATTTGGTATTACTTGAACACCATGAAATGTTTTTATAAATAATAAAACAGGGGAATGGAAAAAATTACCTTGAGCATATCCTTATAATTCATTTAAGTCAGTAGTAGATAGTTTATTAAAATAATTAATAGATGATAATCAAAAATTTAATAAAAGTATTAAAGTCAAAAGTATCATTATTTTGAGTATTTTTTTGAATGCTTTTAATTGCTATACCTACATATTATTTTTTGGATTCTCAGATAATAATATGAAATAAATGATATACATATTATTATTTTGAAATGAGTTTAGATTTTTTAATAATGCTATTATTTTGAATTTTTCTTTGAGCAACTTTGTATAAAATGACTTATTTTAGTACTTGAAAAACTTGAGTATGATTTTTATGATGATTTTTAGGAATTTTAGTTTCTGGTTGTCCTAGTTGTACAATAACATTAGCTTCATATTTTTGATTGGCTTGAATAGTTTCAGTACTTCCTTTTTGATGAATAGAATTAAAAGTGATTTCAGTTTTGATTTTATTATATGTTTGTTATTCTACACTTAAAAATTTAGAAGTTTGTAATTTAAAAATAAAAAAATAATTTATGAAGACTATATTAAATAAAGTATTTTCAATACTTGTTGTATTATGATTGATTATAAGTAGTTATTTAACATATGCTCATTATAATATTGATATAGAAACAGCAAAAAATTTCTGTTCAGTTTGATGAACTTTAAATTTTTTAGAGCAAAATAATCCTACTAAAAATAGTTGTGCTTCTGTTTTGCAAAGTGATTATTCTAGTATATTTTGAATTCCTACATCAATACTATGAATTATTTTTTATATTTTTGTTTTAATATTTTTTATTTTAAAGAGAATTAAAAAGAATAATTTTTATATAAAAAATATTTTATCAATTTTTATAATTATATGATTTTTAGAATCATTTTACTTTACTTATTTACAATTTTTTGTTATTGATTGATTTTGTATATATTGTTTTAGTTCAGCTGTAATTGTTACAATATTATTAATTTTAGATATATATTTTAGATTAGAGAAAAAGAATTAGTTTATTTTAAACTAATTCTTTTTCTTTATTGTCTAATAATATATCATCATTTACTCTATCTGTAAATAATACTCAATTTAGATGATCTATTTCATGTTGAACTATTCTTGCAGATAATCATTTTAGATATAATATTTTTTCTTTACCTTTATGATCAATATATTTTAATTTTATTTCAGAAAATCTAGCTACTTTTCATTTTTCTCAAGGAACAGATAAACATCATTCTATATCTTTTTCTAAAATACTACTATGTTCTAATATTTCAGGGTTTATCATCATTAAAGTAGGGAAATCTTCATCATCCCGATCTTTTAGTAAACTAACAATTATTAATCTTTTATTATGTCATACTTGAGGTGCAGCAAGTCAAACTCAACCATTATCAGGATTTTTTATATATTTTATCATTTCTTTTCCTAATTTTATATGTTGTTTTAATTCATTCTTTTTTATTTTTTCACTTACTGTTCTAAGTATTTTATTTTGTTTTCAGGTTTCTATATGAAGCATTATTTGATTTACTATTAATTAATATTTATTATTTATTATAATAAAAAAGACTAGTTTGACTAGTCTTTTTTTAAAATTATTTTTTATTTGCTATTAATTTTCATGATTTATCAATATCAAGTTCTACATTATCTCAAGAATCTATTTCTCATGATAAAATTTTTGTAGAAAGTTGATTTGAAATTACATTTGTTATGGCTCTTTTCATTGGTCTAGCACCAAATTCTCTATCATAACCAACATCCATTAGATGTTTTTTAAGATTATCTGAAAAACTAACTTTTATGTTTCTATTTTCTAATCTTTTAGCTACATCTTGTAATAATATGTTAATAATTTCTTTGACTACATTTTCTCCAAGAGGATTAAATACAATTATATCATCTATTCTATTTAAAAATTCTGGTCTAAAATGATTTTTTAATTCTGGTTCTATAGCTTTTAGTATTTCTTCACTATCTTTATTTTCTTTAGCTAAATCTTGAATTTTGTGGCTTCAAATATTACTTGTAAGAATTATGATAGTATTTTTAAAATCAACAGTTCTTCATTTACTATCAGTAAGTCTTCCATCATCTAAAACTTGTAATAAAGTATTAAAAACATCTTTGTGAGCTTTTTCTACTTCATCAAAAAGTATTACACTATAAGGTTTTCTTCTAACTGCTTCAGTTAATTGTCCACCTTCTTCATGTCATACATATCCTGGAGGACTACCTATAAGTCTTGAAACAGCATGTTTCTCCATATATTCTGACATATCTATTCTGATAAAAGCATTTTTATCATTGAATAGTTGTTCAGCTAATGCTTTTGCTGTTTCAGTTTTACCAACTCAAGTAGGTCCTAGAAATAAGAAGCTTCAAAGAGGTTTATTTTCTTCATTTAATCAAGCTCTTGCTCTTCTTATAGCATTGCTTACTGCAGTTACTGCTTTATCTTGTCCAACAACTCTTTTTTTAAGAATATCTTCCAAATGAAGAAGTTTTTCTTTTTCTGTTTCAAGTAATTTATTTGCTGGAATTCAAGTCCATTTTGAGATTATTCCTGCTATATCTTCAGCAGTTACTTTTTCTCTTAAAAAGCTTTGTCCATGAGAGTGTAGATCATCTAATTTTTTTTCAGTTTCTTCAATTTTCTTTTCAAGTTCTGGGATTTGTCCATATTTTATTTCAGCAACTTTTCAAAAATTACCTTCTCTTTCATAGTTTTCAGCTTCTATTTTTAAGCTATCAATTTTTTCTCTAATAGATTTCAATTCATCTATTAAATCTTTTTCTTTTTTCCAAGCTGATTCTAAACTTCTTGCTTCTTCTTCTTTTGAAGCTAGATTTTTTTCTAATTCTTCAATTTTCTCTTTTGGAGTATCTTTTTCAGCTTTTTTAGCTTCCAATTCTATTTTTATAGTTCTTATTTCTTTTTCTAAAGTTTCAAGTTCAACAGGCTTTGAAATAGAAGACATTTTTACTGAAGCTAAAGCTTCATCAATTAAATCAATAGCTTTATCTGGAAGTTTTCTATCAGGTAAGTATTTTATACTTAGTTCAACAGCAGCTTCAATAGCTGGATCTGTTATTTTTATTCAATGATGAGATTCATATTTATCTTTTATTCATCTTAAAATAGCTAAAGCTTCATCTTTACTAGGTTCATCAACTATTACCATAGCAAATCTTCTTTCAAGTGCTGGATCTTTTTCAATATATTTTCTATATTCATTTATAGTTGTAGCACCAATAAGTCTTAAATCTCATCTAGCTAATTCTGGTTTTAATAAATTACCAGCATCACCTTGCCCTTCAGATGCTCAAGCTCAAACAATAGTATGAATTTCATCTATAAATAATATAATATTTCCATTTGATTTTTTAACTTCATTTACAACTGCTTTTAATCTTTCTTCAAATTCTCATCTATATTTTGCTCAAGCAAGTAAAGCTCACATATCAAGAGTTACTATTCTTTTTCCTTTTAAATTATCAGGAACTTCTTTATTGGCAATTTTTAAGGCAATTCATTCTACAATTGCAGTTTTACCAACTCATGGTTCTCATACTAATACAGGATTATTTTTAGTTCTTCTACTTAAAATTTGTAGAGTTCTTCTTATTTCTTCTTCTCTACCAATAACTGGGTCAATTTTACCTTCTAAAGCTCTCTCTACTAAATCAATTCAATATTTTTTCAAAGCATTCATTTTATTTTCTGGATCATTATCTGTTACTTTTTCTCCATTTCTCATATTTTCAATAATACTTAAAATATTTTGGTAAGTAATTCCAAAAGCACTTAAAATATCTTTTGTTTTATAATCAGAATATTCTATTAAAGCTAAAAATAAATGTTCTTCAGTAATATACTGATCTTTCATTCTATCAGCTATTTTTTCAGCTTCAATAAAAACTTGGTTTAATTCTGGGCTTAAAGTTAATTGGTAAGCTCAACTAACTTTTGGTAAGCTTTCCAAAGCTTTTCTTATATTTCAAGCTAAAAGTTGAATATCAACTCAAGCTTCAAGTAGTATTTCTTTTACTAGTGAATCAGAAGCAGTAAGCATAACAAATAATAAATGCAAAGGAGAAATTGTAGAATTTCCACTTTTATTTGCTAAATCTTGAGCTTCCTGAATTCTTTTACTAGAATTTAGTGTAAATTTTTCCATGTTCATAATCTTTGTAGTTAATAAATAAATTAACATTTCACTACAAGTATTTTATTTATAAAAAAATATTTGTCAAAAGTTTTTAGCACTTTTTAAATAAAGGTGCTAATTTTTGAAAGAATATATATTTTTTATACACTTTTTCTTTACTTTTTAATTGCTTTGTTTAAACTAAATATTAATTAATATTAATAAAAAATTTTTTAATGATAGAATCATCAAAAAAACAAAAAATAGATAGGGTAGTTACTCCAACAGAGGTAAAAGAAGATAAAACTCAGAATTTTTCAAATATTCTGAGACCTTTAAAATTGGAAGATTATGTATGACAAGAACTTATAAAAAAACATTTATCAGTTTGAATAGCAAGTTGTAAAATAAGAAATTGTAGTTTAGATCATATATTATTTTATGGCCCTCCTGGTCTTTGAAAAACAACTATTTCAAATATTATTTCAACTGAGATGTGAGTTTGATTAAAGTCTACAAGTTGACCAGCAATAGAAAAACAATCTGATTTAGTTAGTATATTATCAAATTTAGAAGATGGAGATATATTATTTATTGATGAAATACATAGACTTAGACCTCAAGTTGAAGAAATTTTATATACTGCAATGGAGGATTTTGTTATTGATATAATGGTTTGAAGTGGAACATGAGCTCAATCTGTAAAAATGCCTTTGAAAGAATTTACTCTTGTTTGAGCTACAACAAGACTATCTGCTTTATCTAGTCCATTGAGAGATAGATTTTGAAATGTTTTAAAACTGGATTTTTATAGTGATGATGATTTATCATTAATTATTGAAAAAAATGCTAAAAAATTATGATTGATATTAGATAAAGAGGCATTAAAAATAATTGCACAAAAATCAAGAGGAACACCAAGGATAGCAAATAGATTATTGAAAATTGTTAGAGATTATTATACTATTTGAAAAGATATTAGTAATAAGGAAGTTTTAAAAGATATATTTACTTGAATTTGAATTGATGATTTGTGACTTGATTATTTAGATAGAAAATATTTAGAAACATTATATTATACTTTTGGTTGAAAAGCTACCTGATTAAATACTTTATCAAGTGCTATTTGAGAAGAAGAGGCTACACTAGAAGATGTAGTTGAACCTTATTTACTTCAAATTGGTTTTATAGAAAGAAGTCCAAGATGAAGAATTATTACTATGAATTGAATTAATCATTTGTTATCTATGAAGTAAATTATAGTATTTTTTTAATAATTAATAATTATTTAATGTCTATTTGGCAAAAAAAAATATGGCAAGGAATGCTTAGAAAATCTGGACAAGTTTCAGATTATTTTGAAATCCCCCTATCTAAATCTTTTCCCCAAAGGGAGAAAGACTTTTTGTATGTAGAAAAAAGAAGTTTATGACTTTGAGAATATTGATTATTTGTTATTTGAGTTGAAAAAAATAAAATAGATAAAAAAGTTTTAGAAGAATTAAAAGATTTATGTAAAAAAGAAAAATGCTTATTTGTTCAAATAGAGTTTATTGATTATAAAAATAATAATTTTTATTTAGAAAATAATAATTGATTTGATAAATGATATTATAAAAAATTTATAACACCATATACTGCAATTATTAATTTAGAAAAATCAGAAGATGAGATTCTTGCAAATATGAAACCAAAATGAAGATATAATATAAAAGTTGCAAGAAAAAAATGAGTTGAAGTTGAAATTGTTGAAAAAACTAAAGAAAATATAGAAGATTATTATAATTTAATGCTTGATACTACTTCAAGAGATTGATTTTCATGAAATAGTTTGGAGTATTATAAAACTTTTTTAGAAACTTTAGAAAATTCAAAACTTATTTTAGCTAAAAAAGATTGAGTTGTAATTGCTGGTTGAATATTTGTTTTTGATAAAAATGTTTCAATTTATTATTATTGAGCTAGTACTAGTAAAAAAGAATATAGAAATTTAATGGCTCCATATTTAGTTCAATGGGAAGCAATAAAATATGCTAAATCTATTAATTCTAAAATTTATGATTTTTTATGAATAGCAATTCCTTGAGATAAAAATAGTGAACTTGCTTGAGTTACAGATTTTAAAATGAAATTAACAAAATATAGCTTAAAAGTAAGTAAAAGTTATATTTTTATAAATAAATGAATAAAATATTTTTTTATTAGCTTATTAAGGAAAATGAAAAAATAAATATATTTTGATTTTATGATAATATATTTATAATGTTAGTATATATTAAATAATAATAAGATTATATTATGAAAATAGATAAAATTTTAATATTAGTTTGAATTTTACTTTGATCAGTATTAGTTATAGAAAATATTGTTAGTTGATATCCTGCTTATTTATTTCTGGATACTTGAGCAGATTTATGAATGACAATATTAGTTGCAATTTTGATATGAATAATGATTGGTTATTGATTTAGATGAAAAATGACAAAAGAAGATAACAATTCAGATGATTATGATTTTTAATAAATAAAAAAATGTGATTTTTAAAAATCACATTTTTTTATTTATTACTATTATTTTGTAATGAATGTAAAAATCCAGTTTACAATACTATAAGCTAAGAATATAATAACTATTCAAATTAAAGCTTGTATTATAATTGATTTACCTTTTTTAACTTTTTCATCATCTCAACCAGCAGTTAAAATCATAAAACCAGCATAAATAATGAATAATACAGCAACTACACCTAAGAATGCTAAAGCATTTGTTATAAGTGTTTGTATAGCTCAATCTGCTGATTCAGTAGAACCTGTATCTTGTCTAACTTTATCTAAACCATAATTTGCAGCATTAACACTATTTAATCCAGCTAATGCTAATCAAGTACTAGTATAAAAAGCTTTTTTTGTTAAGTTTTTCATAATATTTAATTTGTTATTTATTAAAAAACATCTTTATTATAAATAAAAATATTATAAAATGCAAATTTTTTCTTTAAAAAAGATAAAAATTAAGTATACTCAGTTAAATAATATATTAATTAAAATATATAATGATAAAAAGACAAGAATATATAAAAAAATTAAGACAATATTGAATACAAAATGAAGTTCCAAATATTACAGATGAAAATGCTAGATTTTTAAGAGACTTAATTAAAATTCAAAAAACTCAAAATATGCTTGAAATTGGTTCAGCAAATTGATTTTCAGCTATACAGTTTTGACTTGAACTTGAAAAAATTTGATGAGAATTAACTACAATAGAATTTTCTGAACCATCTCAAAAGCAAGTTTTAGAAAATATAAAAGCTATGTGATTAGAAAATATTATTACTTCAATTAGAGGAAATGCATTATTTGAAATTCCAAAAATAAATGAAACTTTTGATTTTGTTTTTATAGATTGAATGAAAAGAAGAACAAAAGATTTTTTTGATTTAGTTTATGATAAAGTTAAATTAAATTGAATTATTGTTGTAGATGATGTAATAAAATTTAAAGAAAAAATGTGAGACTTTTGGGAATATTTAGAAAAGAATAAGCTTGAATATAGTATTTTACCAATAGATAAAGATGATTGAATTTTATTTATGGTAAAAACTAAGGAGGATTTAGAGTATAGAATAGAGAAAGATTATTAGAGATATTTAATCAATAAAAAATATGAAACAATTTAAAATAACAGAGAATGATGCAAATCAGAGGCTTGATAAATTTTTAAAAAAACTTTTTCCAAGAGCAACTAGAAGTTTGATTTATAAATTTAATAGAAAAGATAAAATAAAGATAAAGTTTAATGGAAGTGAATGAAAATTTAAAAAAAGAGACAATGAATATAAACTTCAATTTTGAGATGAAATAAAAATTTTTTTAAGTGATAAAGATTTTGATGAGTTAAGTAAAAAAGAAGAAGTAAAAAAAGTGAATAAAAATGATAAATTTAATAAAAAAGATATAGTTTATGAAGATAATGATTTGCTTGTAATAAATAAAAATTCAGGAATAAATGTTCATCCTTGAGATCATAAAACAAAAGAATCAAATGTAATAGCTCAAGTACAAGATTATCTTTGAGATAAATTAAATAGTCTTACTTTTAAACCTAGTTTGATTCATAGAATAGATAGAGATACTTCAGGGATTTTAATGATATGAAAGACTAAAAATTTATTAACTAGACTTGTTAATGATTTTAAAGATCATAAAAAAGTAAAAAAGACTTATTATGCTATTGTTTTATGAAAATTACCAAAAAGAAAAGGAACAATAAAAGATAAGCTTTTAAGAATAGAAAATGCTAAAAATGAAAATAAAGTAAAAATAGATAATGATTTAGGTCAAACAGCTATAACTCATTATCATACATTAAAGGAACATATATTTCAAACAGAACAATGAGTTTTGATTTTAACTGAAGTAGAAATAGAAATAGAAACTTGAAGAATGCATCAAATAAGAGTTCATATGGCTAGTTTATGAAATCCTATATTGTGAGATAAAACTTATTGAAATAAAAAATTAAATAGTTTTTTTGAAAGAAATTATTGATTAAAAAGACAGGCTTTACATGCATGGAAAATAGAGTTTTTACACTATGGTAGGGATAAAAAAATGAAGTTTGAAGCCAGAATAAAAGACGATTTAGTTAAGTTTATAGAAAAAATTAAAAGTTAAGATATTTATATATTATTGAATTAATTAAAAATTACATTATGTCAGTATTTTTAGAAACATTAATTGGAACTTTTATAGTAGCATTTTGAATAATTTGACTTTTATTTGTTGTTAAAATTTTTAGAGAAAAAACTTTAAATTATTTAGAATATATTACTGCTATAACTATTTGATTATTATTAGCTATAGTTTTTTTAGGTTTTATTCCAGAAATGACTGGAGAATGATTTGTTTGACCTAAATTAGGTATTACAATTATGTCAGGATTACTGTTATTTTATTTACTTGAGTTATTTTTGCATTGGCATCATTGTAGAGATCTAGAACATAATTCTTGTTGTAATAATGAACATAATCATGATAAGCATAAATCTTGAATTTTGATGTTTGGTTCTACTATTTTACATAATAGTTTTCATTGAATAGTAATATTCTCAGCTTTTTCAGTTAATATTCATTTTTGAATAGCTATTACTATTGCTGTATTATTACATTCAATTCCACAAAATATTGTAAACTATATTATGAATCACAATAGTCCAAAATATGCTTATTTTGCTGCTATTTGAACTATACTTTGAGCTTTGATTCTATTTCCTTTTACAAAAGAAATTTTAAGTATAAAATTTTATATTTTATGAATAATATCTGGAGGGCTTTTATATACAGCCTTAGCTGATATATTTCCAGAATTTAAAGAAAAATGAAATATAAAACAAAAAATTATTTATTTATTATTTATAATTCTTTGAATATTTATGTTTTTAGGTTTTGAAAAATTATCTGAATTAATTAAATAAAAATGACAAAATATATATTATCAACAATAGCTTGAGTTGAATCAATAGCAAAAAAAGAAGTAGGAAAACAATGAGGAAAAATAGTTGAAGTAAGAGATAGAATGATAGAATTTGAGGGAGATAGTAAAACTATGATAAGAGTAAATTTATGGTCAAGAGTAGGAAATAAAGTTTATCAAGTTTTAGCTGAGGACAAAAATATAGATAATTTTGATAAACTATATGATTTAGTACAAAAAATAGATTTTAAAAAATATTTTCATCATGATTATCCAATTATAGTAAAAGTAAAATCAATAAATTCTAAACTTGATTCTACTCCAGCAATTCAAAAAATAGTTAAGAAATCTATTATTGATAAAATTACAGATAAATCTTGAAAAAAAGTTATTGAAAATAGAGATTTAGAAAAATTTGAAATAATGGTTTTATTGATTGATGATAAAGTAAAAATTCTTTTAAATACTACATGAGAGGCTCTTCATAAAAGAGGTTATAGAGATGAAACTTGAGAAGCTCCTATAAAAGAAAGTTTAGCTGCTACATTAGTTTTATTGTCTGGTTGGAGATTTAAGGAAACTTTTTATGATGTATTTTGTTGAAGTTGAACAATAGCTATTGAGGCAGCTATGATAGCAAAAAATATTGCTCCTGGACTTGATAGATATTTTGTATTTGAAAATCTTATTTTGGTTGATAAAAAAATAGTAGAGGAAGAATTAAAATTAGCTAAAAGTAAAACTTTTGATTGAAATTATAAAATAATAGTTTCAGATATTGATAGTGAGATTTTACAAATAGCAAAACAAAATGCAAAAAATGCTTGAGTAGATGATATTATAAGATTTGAACAAAAAGATTTTAAGGAATATTTAAAAGAAAATTTAGCTTGAACTTTAGTTTCAAATCCTCCTTATTGAGAAAGATTGAAAGTTGAATTTTTGGATGAATTATATGAAGATATAGATAAATTATTTAAGCAAAATAAAAATTTAAATTGATGAATTATTACAAGTTATTTTGAGTGATTTGATAAAATAATCAATTTAAAAAATTATAAAAAAAGAAAATTATATAATTGATGAGAAAAAACTTATTTTTATAAAAAAGTTTCTTAATGACTAGCAAAAAATGAAAAATTAAGAAAAATAATATTAAAATAAATCTATTTGAGGCTTTTAGTGGTATTGGAAGTCAGCATCAAGCTTTGAAAAATATTGGTTTTGATGTAAATGTTGTTTGAATAAGTGACTGGTATATTGATGCAATAATTGCATATTGAATCACTCATTTATTTTTAAAACCTATAGAAATTGATAAACTAAAAGTAATAGAATTTTTAAAAAAATATTCATTAAGTAGGGATAGTAAAAATCCTTTGAAAAGTTTTTGATGATTATCTGATGATAAACTTTCAATTTTGTATCAAGTAATTAAGAAATTTTGAATTTTGGATATTAGAGATATTACTTGAGAAAAATTAGCTACTCAAAAAATAGATTTATTTACCTATAGTTTTCCTTGTCAAGATATTTCTCAGCAGTGAAAAAGATCTTGATTTTCAAAAGATTCTTGTTCTAGAAGTTGATTATTATGGGAAATAGAAAGAATTCTTTTTGAAATTAATAATTTAGGAAAAGAAAAATTACCAAAGGTACTTTTAATGGAAAATGTAAAAGCTATTTTAAATAAAGAATTTAGTAAAGATTTAGGTTTATGGATTAATCAGTTAGAAAAATTATGATATAAAAGTTCTAAGCCATTTATTGTAAATTCTAGTGATATTTGAAGTCCACAAAATAGACAAAGAGTTTTTATGATTAGTAAATTACAAGATAGTGATTTAAAAGATTTTGAAATAAATTTTAAAAATAAAAAGAAATATTTAAAAGATATATTACAAGAAGATAGGGATAGAGTTAAATTAGCAAAAGATAAATATGATTTTTTAGAAAGTTTAAATATCAATAAATGAATAAAAAAGTGAATTTTGAGATGATATACAACTTTTAATTCTGAAAATTATGTATATTATAAAGATTGACAATTACCAACAATTACTGCTTCTTGAGCTCAATCTAGAATAAAATTTTTATGAGAAGATAATGAAATTTATTTTTTAAATGCTTTGGAACATTTACTTTTACAATGATTTGATGAAAAATTTTATAATAAATTAAAAGACTTTTGATTTACAGATACAAAAATTAAGTTTTTAGCTTGAAATTCTATAAATGTGTGAGTTTTGGAAGAAATTTTTAACTTTTATTTATAAACATAATGAAAATATTAGCATTTGAAACATCTTGTGATGACACTTCAGTAGCAATTTTTGAAGATAATAAATTGCTTTTTATGGATACTGATAGTCAGATAAAAATTCATAATATTACATGATGAGTAGTTCCAGAAGTTGCAGCAAGAGAACATGCAAATTCTATCTTTTGAGTTTTGGAAAATGTATTAAAAAATGCAAAAGTTTCTTTAAAAGATATAGATTATATAGCAGTAACAAAAACTCCAGGACTTATGCCTAGTTTATTAACTGGTCTTACTGTTGCTAGAAGTTTATCAAATATTTTAGATAAAGATTTGTTAGAAATAAATCATATTCAAGCTCATATTTTTGCTAATTATCTTGAAAGAAAAGATGAAGGTATAAAATATCCTTTAGTTTGTTTAACAGTTTCTTGATGACATAATGAATTATATTTTATGCAAGATATGTTTTCTATGATTAGATTATGATGAACAACAGATGATGCTTCTTGAGAAGCTTTTGATAAAGTAGCAAAAATGATGTGACTTTGATATCCAGGTTGACCTATTATTTCTAAATTAGCCTCAGATTATTCTCCCTCTTCAAAGAGGGAGTCAGAGGGGGGAAATCTTTTTCCAAGAGTTTGGCTTAAAAAAGATGAATTTGATTTTAGTTTTTCAGGTTTGAAAAGTGCTGTAAAAAGGGAAATTGATAAAAGAATTAAAGAAAATTGAGAATTAAATTTGAATGATAAAAAAGAAATAGCTTATGAATTTCAAAATGCAGTTATAGATGTTTTAGCTTATAAACTTATAAATGCAGCTTTAAAAAAATGAGTAAAAACTGTTATGCTTGCTTGATGAGTAAGTGCAAATGATAAGTTAATAGAAACTATTAATAAAATGGCTATAGAGAATAATTTAAATTTTATTTATCCTAAAAAGAAAATTTATAGTTGAGATAATGCTGCTATGGTAGGTATAAATGCTTATTATAAATTAAAAAAAGAAGCTTAGCTTCTTTTTTTAATTATCAAATAATGGTGGAGGAGTTATTTGTATAATAGGATTATATTCAATTACAATTGGGTAATTTATATATTTATAACTTCAATCATAATTTGATTTAATATTTCAATTATAATAGTATTTTCATCAATTTGCTATAGAATCAATAGTTCAATTATTATCAGAATCATAAGTAAAATATCTTCTTAAATAATTTAAATCATATTTTTGTGCTTTCTCTAAAGTACAAGATGTTTTATCATAATAAGGACAAATTGGTTGATTTTTTCTTGAACCTCAAATTGTATTTTCAGAAAAAATTTGTCATTTTATAAATAATTGATTTGCTAATGTCTCTTGATTTGCATCAATTCATAAAATATGACTACTTATATCTTCTCAATCACTAGCTGCAGTTGGTCATCATGCAGAGAATATTGCTCAATCAGTATATATTTGTGCTGCTATATATGTTACATTAGGAGCAATATATATATTTCATCATTTTCAATTTTTATCTTTTAATACAGCAATTCATAAAATATCTGATTTTGAATTTAAATATATATTTCATTTTATATATAAATCTCATCATCTTATAATTATGGTTTTTCTTCAAGTTAATGTTCAAGTTCACATTGTAATTGTTTTTTCACTTGAATTACTTAAATCAAAATATAAAACTTTTTTATTAAATATTATCTTTCATTTATTATTTGTATTCCAATCATTTCAACTTAAATCATTTATATCATTATTGCTTCATCATTGAGCATTTGTATCTGCTACATTTAGAATAGAATTATAAATATTTTTTCTTATTTGAGATTTTAATTTACTTTTAGTAATATTACCTAAAACATGAATATCTTTAATGTCTTGGTTATTAATAATATTTTTCTGAGTTTTAGAATATGTGATTCATAATACTTTTAATCAATTTTGAGTAGTATTATTTGTAATAGTAGAATTATCAAAATAATTATTTTTATTTAAAATATCAGAATTATAATCTACAATTTTTCCATCAATTTTATATCTTATATGTGTAGATAGATAATAATCTTGTAAATTTGCTAATGTTTGTCAAGGAATTTGTTTTATCTTTGTATGTAATTCAGCATTGTTTGAAAAATTATTTGTATGAGAATTTAAATCAGTCATATTTGTATGATGTCATTGAAGAACTTCTTGAGTTGGACTTATTGTGTACATTTTTACTTTTGTTGAAGCTGTTCTGTTTGCTTTTCAAAATTCTAGATATAAATTATTAAAACTTGTAGATTTAGGTCAATTTTTATTTATTTGAATTGTTCAATTTTGTACTGTTCATTCTATAAATCAATAATCTTTTTGTTCTCAAGTTATATTTGTATAGTATAAAGGATTAAATTTAAAACTAATATTTGAATTACTTACTGCTTGTGAACTTAAATTTCATTTATTTGAATTTATATCAAAATCAATTGAAATAATTGTAAAATTTCATATTGCTTTTGAATATTGATTTGCAGTTGGTGTATATATTTTAAATTTGAAATTATATGTTCAGCTTGAATAATTATCAGAATTTTGATTATTAAAACTATTATTATTGGTTAATTTATTTGTATAATCAGAATTAGTGTTTTTAGTAGGTAATGCTACATAAATAGCATCTCAACTTTTTTCATATTGATTTAAATATGTTGTATTTGTTACATTGAAGTTGAAATCAATAGTTCTATTTATTCAAGGAGATGGAACAATTCAGTTTCAATATGTATCTTTTAAATTTATTTTTACAGGATAGCTTGTTCAATCAGCTATATTATTTGTGTCTTCTAAATTATTTTTATCAGTTGTATTTACTGTTTTTGTTGTAATGCTATTATGATTTGAATATACATTATATGTTGCTTTTTTTATTCATGAATTTACAGATTTTACATTTCAAGCTTCATCTTTTATATAAGTTATTTTAAAATTATATTTTCTTCATCCTATAGTAGAATCCCAATTACAATTATGATTTGCTTTTTCTATACTATGATTAATTGATAAAGTATCAGAGTTAGTAGTATCTTTTGTAGTTAAATAACTATCATCACATTTATTATAGTCTTCAAAATATCATTCAACTTTTACTATAGGTGATCATTTGTTTATATCAACTTTTGCTTGAAAATTTTGGTTATTTGTAGCTAATAGGTTAGTTCAATCATTAGGATTTAAAAAAGTTATATCTCAAGCACTAGGTGTTGTAGTATCTATTTTAGTTACTTTTGAGGATGTTGCAGTTTTTGAATTTCTTGCTCAGTCAGTTATTATTAATTGAAATTTATAAGCATAACCATTTTGTCATGTATATGAATATGAGCTAGATTTAGAATTAGTATTTATATTATCTATAGTTTTTACTGTAGACCAAGAAGACCAGTTTGTAAAATCTGGAGTATTTGTTGCATAACTCATTTGTAATTCTATTTTTTTTAATTTTGCTCATCAGGCATCATTGGCACTAAAATTTACAGTTTGAGATGTTTGATTTGTCCATCAATCATAATATGAAAGGCTTCATAATGTAGGTATAGATCAATCCCAATATAAACAATAAATTGTTGTTGATGAAATTTCAAGTTCACTATCTGAATGTATCCTATAATCAGTAGAACTTGAATTATTATTTAATGCAACAGCATAATCTCTTGTTCAGGAATTAGGAAAAGAAGGAGATCATCAAGTAGTATCACCATCACTATTACACCAAGTTCATTTATTTGGTCATCATCAATTTACACTTGATAAAGTTGTTCATCAAGGATTAGGGGCAGAAACTGCATGTTTTCCATACCAATTAGCATTAACTAAATTGGTTAATGAAAAGAAAATTATTAATATGTATACAAGTTTTTTCATAAGAAATAATATTTATATTTATAAACATAATCTTATTTTCTCATATTTTTTAATTTTATGCAAAAAAATAAAAGAAAAACTAGGAATTATTAAATTCCTAGTTTTTCTTTTATTTTTAGATTATCTTTTATGTAGTTATTTCATTGTTCTGTAAGTATGTTTTTTATAAGTTTATCACCATATTCAAGTCTATTGTAAAAATCTTCAGGGCTTATTATTGCATATTTTATTTTTCTACCAAAAAAAGTATTTGCTAAAAATTCATTAAAACTTTCTTTATCAAGTTCTCAAATCATAAAAATATCTAAAATTGATTTTCAGGGTTCTATTAATTTTGATTTTACACTATCATTTATAATTATTAATTCTAGTAAATTTTGAGTTTTAAAGTATGTTTTAATTTTATCCAAAGGATTATATGATTTTAGAAATATTTGAACAAACTCATTAATTAAATAAAATTTTGGATTTATATAAAATATTTTTTTCTTAAGTTGTGTTTTACTTTTTAAAATTCATAGTTCAGTTAGATTATCAAGTTCTCTTTTTATAGAATTTATTTGTTCATCAAGTTCTCTAGATAATGCTCTCATATGTGTTCAAGAGTTGTTTCCAGATTCATATTCCAATATTAATTTTTCAAGAATTTTTGCTCTTGATTTTGATCCAAAGATTTTTGATAAATCCATGCTTTTCATTTAATTTTTTATTATTTAGTAAATCATTGTTTTTTTAATATTTTTGCAAAATCACTTCAGTGTATATTTCAAGGAAGATAATGATAGTGAATATGAGCAATACTTCTTCAATAGAAAGTTTCTCTTAAAAATACAAAATATTGTGTATCTTTATAATAATTTAATATAAACTTTTCAACATCCTTTAATCAAGCAAATTCCTTTTTTGTAAGTTTTGTTATATGTTCAACATGTCTTTTAGGAAAAGCTAGTAAGTGTTTTTTTATTCATCAGTAAGGAAACTTATTGTATCTAACTTCCCATAAATCACTTTGCCATAAAATAAGTTTTTTTTCTTGCTTATCAGGTTTAGCACAAAATGGACAGTCTTGTTTTCATATTATTCATTTTTTTTCTATTTTTTTTTCCCAAATATCTCTATGTTTTTGCATATTTGTTGTATAAATAATTTAAACATTTGTTTAAAAATAACTTTTTTGTTTAAAAAATCAAGAAAATATTTGCTTTAAATAAGACTTTTACTAATATTTGATGTATTATAATATATTAAATAATGAAAATATATGAAACCAATAAGACAGGAACTAGAAGAAAGATGACTTTTATTTCAAAATACAAATGAAAAAATTTTTGAAGAGCTTGATAAATGATGAAAAGCTTTTTATTGTGGTTTTGATCCAACAGCAGATTCTCTACATCTATGAAATTTTATAGGTTTTATGGTGGCTTTGCATATAATGAGAAGAGGTAATAAATATATTGCTTTGACAGGTGGAGCTACTGGAATGATTGGTGATCCAGGATGAAAAGAATCAGAAAGAAGTTTTTTAAGTATGGAAGTTTTAGATGAAAATCAAAAAGCTATTTCTAGCCAAATTACAAATATTTTGGAAACTTTGAGACAAAATTTAGGAGAGGATTTTAAATATGATTTTGTAAATAATAAGGATTTTTACAAAGATATGTGATATCTAGATTTCTTAAGGGAAGTGTGAAAATATATTACAATTAATGTAATGATGTCTAAAGATACAGTTAAAAAAAGAATAGAAGATCCAGATAAATCAATATCATATACAGAGTTTTCTTATATGCTTTTACAATGATATGATTTTGTACATTTATTTGAAAAAGATAATGTTATTTTGCAAATTTGAGGACAGGATCAATGGGGAAATTTAGTAACAGGAACAGAACTTATTAGAAAAAAATTGGATGGAGATTCTTATGCTATGACTTGGCCTTTAATTACAGATTCAACTTGAAAGAAATTTGGTAAATCTGAATGAAATGCAATTTGGCTTGATAAAAATAAAACAAGTGCATATGAAATTTATCAATATTTTATAAATACAGCTGATGAAGATATTGAAAGATATTTAAAAATGCTTACTTTATTGGAAGTTGAAGAAATTTATGAAATAGTAAAAAAACATATGCAAAAACCAGAAAATAGAGAATGACAAAAGGTTTTAGCATATAAAGTTGTTGAAATAATTCATTGAGAAAAAGAAGCACAAATGGCTCAAAAGATTTCTGATTTTATGTTCTGAGATCCAAAAATAAGAGTAGAAACTTTACAAAATTTATCAAAAGATGAATTAAAAACTTTTCAAAATGCAATGTGAGGTTTTAACTATTCAGGAGAAAATTTATTTGAGACTATAGTTAAATCATGACTTGAAAAATCAAACTCAAATGCTAGAAATTCTATTAAATCTTGAGCTATATATATAAATGAAAAGAAAATAGAAGATTTTAATTTAGATTTAGAAAAAGAATTTTTAGAAAATAATGCTTTACTTATTAGAAAAGGGAAAAAGAATTTTAGAATAATAACAAAATAATAATTGACTTTATTTAAAAATATTTTAATATATAAATATATTATATGATAATTTATTTTTATATATGCATTTTGATATAAAATCAGATTTTGATAAAACTAGTTTTATTACTGAGATTAAAAATACTAGTGAACATATAGGAGATATTCTTGAAAGAGAGATTTGAGATTTGAGATATTGATCAGAATTATTTAAAAATAAAGTAAAAAATATTTTAGAATCTAATAGATCACATGATTTATCTATAAATAAAATGATTTCTGATATATTAAGAAAAAATGGAATTTATTAGTAAATTCCATTTTTTTATTATTTTATTCATTTTCTAAGTTTTGTTCTATTCTTTCAATTATTGTATTGTTTATTGTATTATTGTCATTACTTATCATTTGAATTAGCATATCTAAGGTTAAGATTATAACTTGAGTATCTGTAATTGCTTCTACTGTGGCAGTTCTTTTTTCTTCATTTAATAAAGCTATTTCTCAAACTATGTCTCCAGAATTTAATATAGCTACTTCTTTTTTATTTATAGAAACTTTTAATTTTCATTCTTTTATTATGTATGCTTCTCAATTTGAATCAGTATTTTGTATAAAAATTAATTCTCAAGCTTTAAATGTTTTTTCAGGAGCACTTAATACAATTTCTTCTATAGTATTTTTATCTATCCCTTTGAAGATTTTTAAATTAAATATACTTTCAGGCATTTTATTATTTTAAAAAATATAATTATTGTTAATTATATAATATCATATGTTTTGATTTTTAACAAAAAAAATAATAATATTTTGATTTTTTTAAAATAATAATATTATTATCTACACAAAAATATTATTAATAAGAATATATGTCAAAATTTTTTATAAAATATACAATTATAATTTTAATAAATTTATTTGCATTTTTTGCTATATGACATATACTCGATGGGATTTTTAATACTAAGGGGATGTATACTGTTATATTTTTAGTATTATCTATAGTTTCTTTGACATTAATAGCATTCCCAGTTATTAATAATACATTAAAATCTTTAAATGATATAAAACCAAAAAAAGATGACAAAAATAACTGAAAATAATCAAAATACACAAACAACAACAGAACAGCATGTTTGACCTCATATTCCTAAAATACAATGAGAAAAAGTTGTTTGATTTGTTTCAAATACAGCTATAACTACAATAATTTTCTGATTATTAGTTATTATATTTAGTTTTTTTGCAAATAAAGCTTTAAAATCAAATAAGAAAAGTAAATTAAAAATAGGAATATTAAATTATTTACAATTTTTTGATGAATATTTAAGAGATTCATTTGGTTCAAAAAGTTTAGCTAGAAAATATTTTCCACTTGTTGTTTGAATATTTTCAATAATATTTTTTGGTAATTTATTTTGATTAGCTATTGATTGGACTGCTTCAGCATTGCCAAAATTGGATATAGAAGCATATTTAAGACCTATGCATAGTGATTTAAATACTACTTTAGTTTTAGCTACTATAACTGTTGTAACATTTTTAGCAGTAGGAATTAAAACACATTGAGTATGAAAAACAACAAAATGATATTTATTTAATTTCACTTGAAATAATTTGATGGAAAAATGTATAAATGTTTTTGTTTGATGGCTTCATCTTATTTGAGTTCCTTCAGTTTTAACATCATTATCATTGAGACTTTTTGGTAATATATTTGCTTGAATGGTATTAATAGGTGTTATTACTTATTTATGAAATGCTATGACTACAAATTTATTTGAAGTATGAAGATTTTTATCTATACCATTTTGGTTCTTTGAATTCTTTGTAGCTTTTATACAGTCTGTTGTTTTTGCAGCTTTGATTATTTCATATATAAATCAAGCAAAAGAAGAACATTAAAATATAGATAATGGATTTGGAATATTTTTTATTCTAAGTTCATAATTTGTATTTTATAATTTAATTAAAAATAATATGCCTGAAGTACAAAACGCAGTACAAACTGTACATTTTATACAAACATATAAAGAATTAGCTATGTGATTAGCAATGGGGTTAGGTGCTATCTGACCTGGTATTGGTATTGGTTTAATTGGTAAATGAGCTTTAGAAGCAATTGGAAGAAATCCAGAAGCTCAAGCTAAAATACAATCAGTTATGATACTTACTATAGCATTTGCTGAAGCTGTTGCAATTTATGCTTTAGTTATTGCATTTATTGTTGGTTTTGTTTCATTATAATAAGACAAAAAAGTACAGCATTGTTTTGTTGTGCTTTTATTGCCTTTTAGACTTTAAGAAAAAATAAATATGGATTTAAAATTTATAACTGTTGAAACTTTTATAATACAATTTATAATCCTTTTAATTATTTTGTGGGTATTAAATAGATATTTATTTAAACCATATCTTGCTTACCTAGATAAATGGGAAGATAGACAAAAAAAATTAGAAGAGGATTATAAAAATATAGATAAGCTTATAAAAGAAGCTGAAGAAAAAAAAGAAGCTATATTATCTGAAGCAAGACAAAAATCAGATACTATATTATCTGATGCTGAAGAAATGGCTAAACAAAAGAAAAATTCTATTATAGAAAAAGCTGAACAAGAAGCAAAAACTATAATAGAATCAGGTAAAAATGAAATTGAAAAAGAAAAATTATCTATGTTAAATTGAGTAAAATCAAAATTAACTGGATTAGTTTTAAAATTCAATAAAAAATTATTTTGAGAAGAAAAATTGAACAAAGATTTTGTTGAAAAACAATTATCTCAAATTAAATAAAATAATTATAAAAAAAATGAATAAAGATATTTTTGATAATTTGAATAAAGAGCAATTAAATGAATTATTAAAAACTTTAAAATTATATAAAGATCTTACAAAAAAACTTTGAAATAGAGGAAAACAACTTTTTAAAAGTATTATTTCTTGAGAAAGTATATATAATGTTGAATATTTTTCTGGAGCATCAAAAGATGAGTCATTGGAAGAAGCAATAAAAGTATATAAAAAAGTTTTTTGAGATGATGTTTCAGTTGAAAATATTAATCTTTTAGAAAAAGAATCATTACAATGATGAATAAAAGTTTTTAAAGATGATAATTTAGTTGATCTTAGTTTTAAAAAAGCTAGTGAGATATTAAAATAAAAATAATGTAATTAATTTGTTAATAAAAAAAATATGAGTGAAAACTTATTAAATAGTATTATAGATGAAATTGAATCAAAAATAGATTCTAGTAATACTGACCCAAAAGTAGAGAATTCTTGAGAAGTTTTTTATCTTTGAGATGGTGTTGCTAATGTTTCTGGTTTAAGATGAGTTGCTTATAATGAAGTTGTAGAATTTGAATCTGGAGCAAAATGAATTGCTTTAAATTTAGATACTCACTTTGTTTGAGTGGTTGTTTTAGAATGATTTAATAAAATTAAAGAATGAGAAACTGTTAAAGCTACAGGAAAAACTTTGGAAGTTCCAGTTTGAAAAGAAGTTGTTGGTAGAGTAGTAAATGCTTTATGAGAACCTATTGATGGGCTTGGAGATATTAAAGCTAAAGAATTGTACCCTGTAGAAAGAGTTGCTGAATGAGTTATGGCTAGAAAATCAGTTCATGAACCATTAGAAACTTGAATTAAAGCAATTGATGCTTTAGTTCCAATTGGTAGAGGTCAAAGAGAGCTTATTATTTGAGATAGACAAACTGGTAAAACTCAAATTGCAATTGATGCAATTTTGAATCAAAAAGGTTTAGGTGTTACTTGTGTTTATGTTGCTATTGGGCAAAAAGAAGGTAAAGTAGCTAGAGTTGTTGAAGAATTAAGAAAAAGAGGAGCTATGGATTATACTATAGTTGTTACTGCTTGAGCTTCAGATCCTGCTACAATGCAATATTTAGCTCCTTATGCAGGTTGTGCTATGGCTGAATATTTTATGTATAATGGGCAACATTCATTAATAATATATGATGATTTATCTAAACAAGCAAATGCTTATAGAGAAATGTCATTATTATTAAGAAGACCACCAGGTAGAGAAGCATATCCTTGAGATGTATTTTATACTCATTCAAGATTACTTGAAAGATCTGCAAAATTAAATGATGAAATGTGAGTAGGTTCAATGACAGCTTTGCCTATTATTGAAACTCAAGCTTGAGATGTTTCTGCTTATATTCCTACAAATGTAATTTCTATTACAGATGGTCAAATATTCTTAGATTCAAACTTATTTAACTCAGGTCAAAGACCTGCTATTGATGTAGGTTTATCAGTTTCAAGAGTATGATGAGCTGCTCAAATAAAAGCTATGAAAAAAGTTTCAGGTACTTTAAAACTTGATTTAGCTCAATATAGAGAATTAGCTGCTTTTTCTCAATTTGCTTCTGATTTAGATGAATCTACAAAAGCTCAACTTGATAGATGAGAAAGAATGATGGCTTTATTAAAACAAAATGTATATTCTCCAGTACCTGTTACAAAACAAGTATGTGCTATATATGCTTGAGCAAAAGGATTCTTAGATTCTATTCCAGTAAATAAAGTAAATAAATTTGAAGAAGAATTATATGCTAAATTAGATGAAGAAAAAACTATTTTAGAAGATATTAATAAAAATAAAATGTACTCAGATGAATCTGTTTCTAAACTTGAAGAAATAATTAAATCTGTAGTAGAAATGAATAAATAATTTTTAATAAAAATATTATGGCAGAAGTTACAAAAGATAATTTTTGGGATACTGATTTAAAAGATTTACCTTGAGCTATTGAAATAAATGATAATACTCCTATAGTTGTTTCTGTTTGAGGAATTTCTGTTTGTGAATATATTCAAGAATGAATAGGTAAATGAGTAGATAATATTTTGAGAAATAAATAAAAAATTTTTAACTAATAAAAACTTATGGCAAGTTGAAAAGAAATAAAAAGAAAGATAAAATCTATTAAAAATACTTGAAAAATAACAAAAGCTATGGAGCTTATTTCAACTGTAAAGATGAAAAAAGCTCAAGATTTAGCTATTTCTAAAAGAGAATTTGTCTTAGAAATATTAAAAGTATTTACAAGAATTGAACCATTTTTAAAAGATATGTCTTTTTTTAAAAAAAATGATCAATGAAAAACTCTTGCAGTTTTAGTAACTTCAAACAAAGGTCTTTGTTGAGGTTACAATATAAATGTTTTCAAAAAAGTTAATTCTTATATAAAAGAAAATTCTAATGAAGAACTTGATTATATAACTTTGGGTAAAAAAGCTGCATGATTTGTATGAAGAACATGAAATAATTTAGTTGCTGATTTTTCTTCAAGTTTTACAGATAATATAGATACTATGTTTTCTAGAAATGTATCAAGAACATTATCTAATGATTTTCTTTCTTGAAAATATAATAAAGTTGTTGTTTTTTATAATCATTATGTTAATACAATTAAACAAATTCCTGTTGCTAGAGAATTTCTACCAATAGAAGCAAGTGAAATAAAAAAATACTTGTATAGTTTAGTTGAAGATCATTATGATTTAGATAAAGAGCTTGAAAATAAAAATATTGCTTGATATGAAATAGAACCTTCTATTGAAGATTTAGCTAAGCATATTTTACCAATGATTTTTGATATGATGTTTTATGATATTTTGCTTGAAGCAAAAGCATCAGAACATAGTTCAAGAATGATTGCTATGAAAAATGCAAAAGATAATGCAGCAAAAATAGCTTCTGAATTAACTCTTGTTTATAATAAAGCAAGACAAGCTGCTATTACAAGAGAGGTTTCTGAAATAACAGCTTGAGTTGAATCTATGAAAGATATATAATCTTTACATTTTATTATAAAGTATTAAAATAATAGGGAATTTTAAAAAAATAATTTCTAAGTATTATGAAAAATTTACCAATTTTTGTTAAAATAATATTAAATATAATTTTATATTTAGTATATGTAGTTATTTTTTGGTTTTTATTTTGATTATTGTTTCCTATTATTTTAGAACTTTTAAATAAACCAATTTTGAATCCTAATGATCCAGTTTTTGATAAAATAGCTATTATTTTGGCATTTTTGGTATTATTAGTAACTATATTCTTGAGAAAATATTTTTATATAAGTTTTTCTTGAAATATAGTTGATAAAAAAAGAATTGAAGAAATAAAGGAAAATAAAAAAGAAGAAAAATTAGATAAAGAATATGAAAAAAATGTAGAAGAAAATAATGATGATTTAGAGATTTTTGTATGAAAGGAAAAGTAAAAAAATTATAATTGTTAGATATATTTTATAATATATTGTTAATTTATAAAAAAATAATATGCATAAAGGTAAAATTACTAAAATTGTTTGAGTGGTTATTGATGTAAAATTTGATGGAAATTATATTCCTTCAATTTATGATGCATTAGAAGTTTCTCAAGCTGAAAGTAAAGTTGTACTTGAAGTACAACAACAATTAGGTGATTGAGTAGTTAGAACTATTGCAATGAATCCTACAGATGGTTTAACAAGAGATATGGAAGTTGTTTCACTTGAATGACCTATTTCTGTTCCAGTATGAGAAGAAGTACTAGGAAGAATGTTTAATGTTTTAGGTGATCCTATTGATAATAAGAAAGCACCAAAAACTAAAACTAAAAATCCAATTCATAGAGAAGCACCAAAATTTTCTGATTTAACTACTAAAGCAGAAGTTTTTGAAACAGGTATAAAAGTTGTAGATCTTATTGCTCCTATGTTAAAATGAGGTAAAGTAGGTCTTTTTGGTTGAGCATGAGTTGGTAAAACAGTTATCATGCAAGAACTTATTCACAATATTGCAAGTGGTCATGGTGGTTATTCTGTTGTTGCTTGAGTATGAGAAAGAACAAGAGAATGAAATGATTTATATCATGAAATGCAAGATTCTTGAGTAATTGATAAAACAGCAATGGTTTTTGGACAAATGAATGAAGCTCCAGGACCTAGAGCAAGAGTTGCATTAACTGGTCTTGCTATGGCTGAATATTTTAGAGATATTGAAAAAAGAGATGTACTTCTTTTTGTTGATAATATTTTTAGATTTACTCAAGCAGGTTCTGAAATATCAGCACTTTTAGGTAGAATTCCTTCAGCTGTATGATATCAACCAACTTTAGCAACTGATATGGGTGCATTACAAGAAAGAATTACATCAACTAAAGATGGTTCTATTACTTCAGTACAAGCTGTATATGTTCCTGCTGATGATCTTACAGATCCAGCTCCAGCTACTACATTTGCTCATCTTGATTCAACAATAGTATTAAATAGATCTATTGCTGAACTTGGTATCTATCCTGCAGTTGATCCTCTTGATTCTACTTCAACAGTACTTGATCCAAATATTGTTTGAGAAGAACATTATAATGTTGCTGTTTGAGTACAACAAATACTTCAAAAATATAAAGAGTTACAAGATATTATTGCTATTTTAGGTATGGATGAATTATCTGAAGATGATAAACTTACTGTAGCAAGAGCAAGAAGAGTTCAAAAATTCTTATCTCAACCATTTTTTGTAGCTGAACAATTTACATGAACTCCATGAGTTTATGCAAAAGCTTCAGAAACTGTTGCTGGTTTTAAAAAAATACTTGATTGAGAAGTTGATCATATACCAGAAGGATTTTTTATGTATAAAGCATGAATTGAAGATGTCATAAAAGCTTATGAAGAGTCTAAAAAAGAAGAAAAATAAAATAATTAATCAAAAAAAATATGAAATTAACTATACTTTCATTTGATTGAAAAAAAATAGAGAAAGATAATGTTTTCTCTATCACATTAATGACAAAAGCATGAGAAATTACAGTATTAGATAAACATTTACCACTTATTACAAGTGTAAAACCTAGTACTATGTATTATATTTTCAAAGATGAAAATAATATGCCAGTAAGAGATGATCTGGCTATCTGAAATTGAGTTGTTGAAATATCAAATTCAGAGGTTAAATTATTAATTGATATGCTAGTTGATATTGATGATTTAGATGTAGATCATTTACAAAGAGCAAGAATTGAGGCAGAAAAAGCTATGGAAAAATATAAAAATGCAAAAGATAAAGTTGATATGGAAAAATTTATTGAAGCAGAGGATAATTTATTGAAATCAATAGCTTGATTAAAATTATATGATATAAAAAAATAAGAAATTCAAATTTGAATTTCTTATTTTTTTATTTATTAAATTTTTCTTTATAATCTTGATGACAGATTTTTAATCTTTCTTGAGCTTTTTCTTTACTATCCCAACCATTTAATTCTACTTTTTTCCCATGTAAATCTTTATAATGAAGCATATAATATTCTATATCTTCCAACTCATTTTTATCTACATCTTCAATATTATTTATATTTGAATAATATTTATCATCAGCAACAGCTAGTATTTTATAATCATCTTCTCAAGAATCAATCATTTTAAGTCCTCAAATAACTCTTAGAGGAACTACAACTCAAGGAGCAAAACTTTCTTTACTAAGTATTATTACATCTAGAGGATCATTATCTCACTTATTCCAAGTTTGAGGTAAATCTCAATAATTAAAAGTGTAAGAAATTGGAGTTTTTCCAACTCTATCTACCCAAATAGCTCAAGTTTTGTGATCAAATTCATATTTTACTCTTGATCATTTTGGGATTTCATTCACAGCATTTATTTCAGAAAAATCTTGGTTTCCAAGTGGTATATCATGGTATAAGTTCATAATTTATTTGTTAGATATTAAAAGAATAAATTGATTATATATAAAAAATAAATTTTGCAATATAAAGCTAGTGATTTTTTTTTGTATTTTAAAAAAAAATACATATAATTTTTTTGAATTTTATAAATTAAAAATAAAAAAATGGAAGCATTTTTAAAAGAAACTATAAATTGAAAACAATTTGAATTAGTTATTGATAATAATATTTTTTCAAAAGATATTGTTTTAAAAGCTGCATATCAATTTTTAGATAGATGATATTTCTTTTTTAAATTAGATGAAAATTGAAATATTTTATTACAATTTACTGCAAGAGAAGATAATAAAGAAGATCCTAAAAATATAATTGCTGATTTTTCTGATGAACTTTTAGCTGTTTATCTAAGAGATAATCTTGAAAAAGAAAATAAAGATATAAGAGAAAAAATTGTTTGAGCAGCTATTGCTAATAGTTTAGATTCAAATAATTTTGTTGCTTTGGATACTAATAATCAAAATTGAGATAATGGGGAACAAAATCAAATTGATTTTGATAAAGATATTGATGAAATATTAAAAGAAATTGAAAATGATCCAGAGTTAAAGATTGATGAAGAAGAAATAGAAAAAATATTAAAAGAAATAGAAGAAGAAACTGAATCAGAAATTGATGAACAACCTAAAATTACAGTTGATCCTGAAGCTGTAAAAAAAGCTAAAGAACAATTTAAAAAATAGTCCCCCCCTATCCTAACCTTTCCCCCAAGGGGAGAAAGGGACTTATTATGTAAACAATAAATATGAAAAAAGAATTTGAAATAAGTACTGATTTATATTCTGAAGATATTGTAAAACAAGCAATATCTGATTTTAGTGAAATATTTAAACCTCACCCTAACCCTCTCCTTAGAGGAGAGGGAACTATAAAGAAGTTTATAATTGAATGAAATAGTGAAGAAGAAATAAATGAAATTTTTAATGAATTGATGAATTATATAATTTGATTAATAAATGAATAATTATTACTCTTGATCTCTTTTCTGAAGGATAAGAAAATTTAATGTTTTAACTTTTAACTTTTAACTAACTTATGTTAGATTTAGAAAAAATAAAAAAAATAGATAAAAATACTTGATTTTTTAGATTTAAAAAATTTGATACTGATACATATTTGATAACTAATGATATAGCAAAATATTCTTTTTTAAACAAAGATGAATTTGCTAGATTTATTGCTGGATGAATTACTGAAGGTGACAAGTATGATGAATTATTAGAAAATTGATTTATTAAAAATGAAGAATATGAAAAAATGATGACTTTAAAGTATGCTAAAAAAAATGAATTTTTAGCTTTTGGTCCATCACTTCATATTATTGTTACTACTCTTAGATGTAATCATAAATGTCAATATTGTCATGCAGCTGTAGCACCAATGACAGCAAAAGAAATGGATATGACAAAAGAAACTGCTAAAAAAGTAGTTGATACTATTTTTTATACTTCCAATCCAAGTTTAACTATAGAATTTCAATGATGAGAATCTTTAGTTAATTGGGATATAGTAAAGTATATTGTAGAATATGCAGAGATTAAAGCTCAGCATCTAAATAAAAATTTAAATTTTGCACTTGTTTCAAATCTTACATTAATGGATGATGAAAAATTAGATTATATAATAGATCATAATATTTGAGTATCAACAAGTCTTGATGGAGATGAAGAAACTCATAATTATAATAGAACTTTTAAGGAGGGGAATTCTTTCAAACAAGTAACTTATTGGATAAAAAGAATAAATGAAAAATATAAGGAAAAAGAAATAAAAGATTGTTGAGGTGAGTATAAAAAAGTATGAGCTTTACTTACTGTTACTAAAAAAACTTTAGATAGATATAAAGAGGTAATTGATACTTATGTTGAACTTTGATTAGATTGAATATTTTTAAGACCCCTTAATCCATATGGTTTTGCTGCTGCAGATTTAGAGAAATTAGGTTATTCTATGGAAGAATTTGTAGAATTTTATGAAAAATCAATGAATTATATTATTGAATTAAATAAAAAATGAACTAATTTTAGAGAAGCTCTTTCAAGTATTTATTTATCTAAAATTTTAACAGATAAAGATCCTAATTATCTTGATGAAAGAAGTCCTTGTTGAGCATGTATTGGACAAGTAGCATATAATTATGATTGAAAAATTTATTCTTGCGATGAATGAAGGATGCTTGGGAGAATGTGAGATGATAATTTTTTGATGACAGAAGTTAAAGATAATTGAGAAGATACATATAAAGATATGATAGATTCTGAAACTACAAAAACTATGGTTCAAGCTTCAACACTTGATTGATTACCTTGATATAATGATTCAGTATATAAGCCATATGTATGAGTATGTCCTATACATTCATATAAATCTTCATGAAATATTATTCCAAATTATTCTAAGGATCATAAAAGATATTTAGATGAAAAAGTTCTTGATTATTTATTTAAAAATATTAAACTAGAAGAAAATAAAAAAGTATTTAAAAAATGGCTTTGAATGGAAAATAATATTGTTACAAGTCAATGTGAAACAGTTTAAAATAAAATTTTATTTAAAAATTTAAAAAAATATTATGACTAATCAGAAAAAGAAAATATTTCCAAAAATAAAGAAAAAATTAAAGTGATTTTTGACTGATGAATCAGGTAAAATTACAAAAAAAGATGCTTTAGGGTTGGCTGCTTGAGCAGTTTTGTTGAGTGGTGTTGAAGAAGTAAGTGCACATGATACTTTATCAATTAGTTGATGACATGCAAATGATAGTAGTGTTGATTTTGAAAATTGAAGTGTTGATGTTACAGCATCATGTACTGTTAATCATGCTAGTTGAATAGTTAATTGACATTATAGTAGTACTCCTAGTGCTACTCCTTCATTATCTTGACATGGTAGTCATGGTAGTCATGGTAGTCATGGTAGTCATGGTTCACATGGTTCACATGGTAGTCATGGTAGTCATGGTTCACATGGTTCACATGGTAGTAGATGGTAAAAAAAAACATGAAAGATATTAAAAATTTAGAAGGAGTAGAAATATTTTTATGATATAAATGTAATTATAAATGTACTTTTTGTTTTGAGAATAAAATTAGAGGTTTAGAAAAATGATATTTAGAAAGGGATATTTATTTTTTGATAAAAGAATGATATAAAAATTGAAAAAGATTTATATTATTTTCTTGATGAGAACCAACTTTAGATATTAATTTAGTAAAATATATAAAATATTCTAAAAAAATAGGTTATATTAAGATACTTATTCATACTAATTGAACAAAAACTTCAGATTTTTTTTATTTAAAAGAGTTGTTTAATAATGGTTTAAATTGAATTATTTTATCTTTTCATTGATTTTGAGAAATATCAAATTTAGTTACTAAAAATAATAAAAGTTTTTATTACTTAAATAAATCTTTAATCAATGTATCAAAAATAAGAAGAATAAACAATTCTTTTACTATAGATACTAATACTGTTATTAATAAAATCAATTATAAAAATTTATTAATATTGTTTAAATATTTTTCTAAATTTCCAATAATAAGGAGAATGATAACATTTCCTTATTCTATGTTTAATTTTACTGATTTAGAATTAAATAGAATTTTTCCTAATATAGAATTATTAGTTGTAGAAATAAATAAAATATTAGATTATTGTATTAAAAAGAATATTAATGATGTTGTAGTAGAAGCAATACCTTATTGTTTTTTTGAAAAAAAATATTGGAGATTTATTGAAAAAAATTTTAGAAGTTCTAAAAAAGTTTATATTCCAGAAGATAATAATTTAAAAATTTTAAAAAATTATCATGATATTGATTTACAACATTATACTTGATGAAAAATTAAATTTAAAGATTGTAAAAAATGTGTAAAAAATGATATTTGTTTAGGAATTTCTGAAGATTACTTGAAAGTAGATAAAAAAATAAATCTATATCCTATTTTAAAAAAATAATTATATTAAATATGAGTAAAATAAAAAAAATATTAATGTTGATTTTTATAATATTAATATTGATATTATCTACATTATTTTTTATAAATAAAACTAGTATTAAAAAAAATACTGGGATTATAAATAAAGCTAATAAAATAGAAATAAATAAAAATATTACAAATAAAGAGAAATTATCTTTTATTTTAAAATATGATGGATTATGGCAAGATATATATAATGAATGTAATGCTTTTATTTTAAAAAAAGATAAAGTTAAATTTTGGAATAATGAATTTAAAGATAAAAGATGAAAATATAATATAGATTTTTGAAAAAAAATTAATTGTAAAATAAATAATAATATAATATGTTGATTTTTTGATAAAGTTAAAAATAAAAATAAAAAGAATTTAGATGATATAGTATTATTGATTTATTGATTATATACATGAAATATTACAATTAATGAATATAATAGAATTTTATTAGAAAAAAATAATTTAGATTTTCCTGATTTTAGTACAGATTATATTTATTCTAAATATTATTGATTATTATCAATAAATAAAATAAGAGATAAAGAAGATTGTATTAATTTTATTTTAAGTAATTATAAATGAAATACCCATTAGAATTAGAAATTACAGATTATTGTTGATTGAAATGTATTTATTGTCCTAATAAAAATTATAAAAAACATTTTTATTTAAATAAAAATGTTTTTTATAAAATTATTGATTATATATATCTTAATAAAGATAATATATTATTTTTAGATTTATCATGAATATGAGATATTTTTTTACATCCTAATATAAATGATTTTTTATTATATATTTTTCATAAATTTAAAAATACTTGATTAGAAGTATTAATTCCAACTAAATGAGTGGCTGTGACTGATAAAAATTTAGAAATTTTAAAGAGAATATATAAAGAGTGATTGAAGTTTAATTTATCAATTTGAATTTATTCTCTTATTGAGAATAAACATAATAAAATGACTTGAATAAAAAGTTTTAGGAAAACTATAGATTTCTTAAAGAAATTAAAAAACAATAATTTGCCATTTTCTTTAGAATTATTAATTAATAGAAATTCTATAAAAGAATTAGATTATTTTTATAAATTTGGGGAAAAATTATGAGTTAATTATAAAGTTCATAATTATCATAATTTTTGAGGAAGTATAGAATGAGATAACTTAGAAAAATATAATTTAAATACTTATAAGTTAAAGTGTAGTTTTGCAGATGATGAAACATATGAGTTAGATTTTTATTGTAAATATACTTTACCTTTTTTTTCAAGTAATTGATATTTATATAGTTGTAGTCATTGAGGAAAACAAGAAAGATATAAAACTGAAAATATATTATATTTAATAGATAAATATCCAAATTATTTAGATTTATTGGAATATGTAAAATCTAAGTTAAATAAAAAAATATGTGATAAATGTACTTATTATAAATATAATTAATTATGAAAAATTTTTTGTTTGAATTAGTTATGACTAATCAATGTAATAAAAGGTGTAAATATTGTGATTTAAATTTTAAAAATAAATCAATTTCTTCTACTATTATAGATAATTTTATTGATCTTTTATGAAAAGAAGAATCAAAAAAAAAATCATTTTTAATTAATTTTTTTTGATGAGAAGCTTTGTTAGAATATGATAAAATAGTATATTTCATTGAAAAAACTAAAAATATAAAAAATATAAGATATAGTTTAGGAACTAATTGAATTTTATTAAATAAAAAAATTTTTAATTATTTAAGTAAAAATAATGTTGAAATTTATTTATCTGTAGATACTGAATCTATAGATAAAGATTTTTTAAAATCTTTTTTATTAAATTATAATAAATTAATTATTAATTTTATTTTAAATCCAAATACAATAGATAAGTCATTTATTGTATTTAAAAAATTATATGATTTTTGATATAGAAAATTTAATGTTATTCCTGTTTTCTCAACAATAAAATGGAATATAAATTCTTTTATAAGATTAAAACAAATTAAATATTTTATATTAAATTTTAAATGATGTAATATTAT
>JALUWO010000079.1 GCA_027019405.1 Candidatus Altimarinota bacterium
CAAAAGAAGCTTATGAGAAATATATCTCAAAGTTTTCAGATGGCAAGCATAAAAATGAAGCAAAATCAAAAATAGATGAATTTATTCAACAGAAAAAAGAAGAAAACATTGCTTGGAACAAAGCTAAAAAACAAAACACACAAAAATCATACGAAGAGTATTTGACAAAATATCCAAATGGAAGATATACTAATGAAGCAAAAGCGAAAATTGATAAGTTTATCCAAGAAGAGAAAGCAGATAATCTTGCATGGGATAAAGCTAAAAAAGAGAATACTAGAAATTCATACAAAGAGTATTTGACAAAATACCCAAACGGAAAATATGCCAATGAAGCAAAAAAAAGATTAGAAAAAGAACAAAGGAAAATATTGCTACTATTAGGAATTTTTGTATTTTCTTCTATAGTAATTTATTTTTATATAACTCCAAAAACATTTTACGATAAAAATACAGGTCTTATGTGGCAAGATAATAAAGATGCAAAAACTGTTCAAAAAACTTGGAGTGGTGCAAAAGAGTATTGTGCAAATTTAAGATTAGATGGATATGATGATTGGAGATTACCAGATTATAATGAACTTCTAAGTATTGTCGATTATACAAAATACAATCCAGCTATTAAAAGTGGTTTTAAAAATATAGCATCTAACAACTACTGGTCTTCTTCACCGGATGTATCAGGTAGTTCCAATGCGTGGGAAGTGATTTTCAACGATGGGTACACGAACTACAACGATAAGTCAAATAAGGGCTATGTTCGCTGTGTTAGAGGCAGACAATAACTTTGATACTTTGGATTTTACATGAGATATGAAAATTTACCTATTTATAAAAGTTCTATGGAGTTTTGTGTTTATATCGAAACTATTGTAAAGAGTTTTGATAAATACCACAAATACACCATAGGCAATGATTTAAGAGAGTATTCAAAGCAGTTACTTTTTTTAATACATCGTGCAAATATTCATGAACAAAAGAGAGATAAACTGATAGTTTTACGAGATAAATGTGAAGATATGAAGATGTTGATTCAACTTGCTAAGGAGTTAAAAGCATTTAAAAGTTTTAAACAGTTTGAGCGTAGTTCTAAACTCTTAGTAGATATATGCAAACAATCGCAAGCGTGGCTAAACCACTATGCCAGAGTTATAAAATGATACATTTTATAAGAGTGCAACAAAATATTGTGCGGTTGTCTTACCTAAGAGAGGTATATAGCTTTATGCAAACTATTTATGACATTTTCATTTGTAGTTTTAAAATAGACAACCAAATAACATCTAACAACTACTGGTCTTCTTCACCGAATGTATCAGATAGTTCCAATGCATGGAAAGTGAATTTCAACAATGGGAACACGAACAACAACAATAAGTCAAATAAGGGCTATGTTCGCTGTGTTAGAGGCAGATAATGTTTACTTTTGAAGAGATTTATAATGCATACTTGAGGTGTAGGAAGGGTAAACGCAATACTCATAATGCTCTTGAGTTTGAACTAAATCTTATTGAAAATATTTGTAACTTAGAGACTTTGTTAAACAAAAAAACATACACACCTAAGAGTAGTGTATGTTTTTTGACAACTTCTCCAAAACTTAGAGAAGTATTTGCTGCTGATTTTTCTGATAGAGTTATTCATCATCTTATAGTACCTGTATTAGAACAAATCTATGAGCCAAAGTTTATATATGATAGTTACAGTTGTAGAGTTAATAAAGGAATTCATAATGCTACAAAAAGAGCCTTGAAGTTTAGTAAAGCAAGTAAATATTATTTACAACTAGATATAAAAAACTTTTTTTACTCCATAGATAAAAATATACTTTTTCAGATGACAAATAGGACAATAGTACAAAACTATACAAAAGTTAAAGATACATCCATAACACTCAATGAAATGCTATGGATAGTGCATAAAATCATTTTTCATGATGTTACCATAGATGCTAAACTAAAAGGTGATGCAAAGAGTTTTGAGCTGATACCTCCACATAAAACACTTTTTAAAGTAGTAAAAAACAAAGGCTTACCTATTGGTAACTTGACAAGTCAATTTTTTGCAAATGTATATATGAATGATTTTGATAACTACTGCAAAAGAGTTTTAAAATGTAAAAAATATATTAGGTATGTAGATGATTTTGTTATATTTGAAAACACAAAAGAGAAACTTTTGGAGATACAAAGAGATATAGAAAGGTATTTGTATGATAATTTAAGATTGCATTTAAGAGAAAATATTTTTTTAAAACCAGTCAATGCAGGTTTAGACTTCTTGGGCTATATCATCAGACCTCATTATGTACTTGTAAGAAAACGAGTTGTTCATAACTTTAAGTATAAAAAAGCAAAATATCTTCAAAGTTATGAAGAGCAAAAAGGAAAAATGAGTCTTGCACAGATAAAAAAGTTTTTATCTGTGCAAGACTCATTTGTGGGGCATATAAGTCACGCAAATAGCTATAATTTACAAAGAAAAGTAGGAGTGTTAGATGAGAAAAATCCTTTTGATTATGATAGGTTTTAGTGTACTCTTTGGTGCAGATACATTTACAGATGCAAAAACTGGGTTAACTTGGCAAGACAATATTGCTTCTGCAACTGTCGAAAAAAATTGGAATGATGCAAAAGAGTATTGTAGAAATTTAAATTTAGATGGGTATAGCGACTGGAGATTGCCAAGCATAAAAGAGTTACAATCTATAGTAGATATAACAAAATATGATCCAGCTATTAAAAGTGGCTTTAAAAGTGTCACATCTAACGGCTACTGGTCTTCTTCCCCGAATGTGTCAGATAGTTCCAATGCATGGAAAGTGTATTTCTACTTTGGGGGCACGGGCTACTACAATAAGTCGGATAAGGGCTATGTTCGCTGTGTTAGAGGCAGACAATAACTTTGATACTTTGGTCTTTATTTAAGTATAAAAAGAAAATTAGTTATGCCAAAATACACATTTTGTTAGATATACACAGGTGATTATTCTAGATCAAGTTTTAAAAGTTTTAGATCCTATAATGTGAACTTAGAATGCCAATAAACAAGTTTATGACAAATCTGGAATAGCATAGTAGAATTTTTTATTTGGGATTTTTTAAATCAATATTAGATATACTAATGAGAATTTTAATAGTTTTTACCATTTGTACCATAGGGTCTAGATGATTAGATAAAAAGGATAGAAGTGTCAAGTTTCAAAAAATACTATTTTGGAGACTATACAGAAGAAGGTTATGATACTGGTTTTAAAGATAGCAAAAAGCATCAACCAAAAAACCGTTTCAAATTTTTCAAAGCT
>JALUWO010000080.1 GCA_027019405.1 Candidatus Altimarinota bacterium
AATTGGAAGTTTAAGAAATGACAATTTGTAAAAGTAGAAATTTACAATGACCCAAATAGTATGCATCCAATGCAACATCCAATACATTTCCATGGACAAAGATTTGTAGTACTTTCAAGAAATGGAGTAGTAAATAAAGATTTACAATGGAAAGATACAGTAATGGTTAAAAATTGAGAAAAAATAGAAATCTTAATTGAAATGACAAATCCATGAGTTTGGATGAGTCATTGTCATATTGCAGAACACTTACAAAGTGGAATGATGATGACTTTTAGGGTTGAAGAGTAAAAATAATAAAAAAATCTGTAGAGATAAGCTATTATTTTATCTCTACATAAAAATATAATATATTTTATAATTTAAAAAAATAATTATGGAAAAAAATAATAATAATTTAACACAATTTATAGTACTAGTAGTTTTAATTTTAGTTTGAATTGCTTCAACTCATTATGTAATTTTTCAAATTCCAGAAAAAGTTACAAAAAATATGCTTGCTATAGAATATGATAAAGTAGGTTGAATGGAAAATTATGTAAAATTAAATAAAATTCAAAAAGAGCAAATTATTGCTTGATTAAAACAATATGAAGCTCAAAATTGAAAAATACAAGCTCCAGCTCCACAAGCACAGCAAGCTCCAGCAAATACTTGAAATGAAATTTCTTTAGAAAAAGCAAAAAAAATTACTAAAGATTGAACTTATATTTTAGGTAATCCAGATGCTGAAATTACTTGGGTAGAATATTCAGATTTAGAATGTCCTTTTTGTAAAAGATTACATACTTCAGGAACTATAGAAGAAGTAATGAAAACTTATTGAAATAAAGTAAATTTTGTATTTAAGCAATTTCCTTTAAGTTTTCATCAAAATTCTAAAAAAGAATCAGAAGCTGCTTTATGTGCTTGAGAAATTTGAGGTTCTAAAAAATATTATTCATATATATCTAAAATATTTAATAGAACTACTTCAAATGGTAGAGGTTTTGCACTTGATAATTTAGTACCTTTAGCTAAAGAATTATGAATAGATGAAACTAAATTTAAAACTTGTTTAGATAGTGGAAAATATCTTTCTAGAATTCAAGCTGAAACTTCTGAAGGACAAAATTTATTTGGTATAACTTGAACTCCTTGAAATGTTTTGATTAATAATAAAACAGGTAAATGGGATAAATTACCAGGAGCTTATCCAACACCAGCTTTTAAACAAAAAATTGATAATTTATTGAAATAATATTGTTAATTAATTTAATTTTTTATAAGACATTATGATAAAAAAAATAATAATTTTTACTATATTTACATGATTATTATCAGCTTGTTCAGATAATATTAAAAAAACTGATATTTCTAATAATAAATGAAATATTAACAAAATTGAAAAAAATATTTCAAATTTAAAAACTGTTTGAGTTTCAGAATTTAAAAAAGAACTTGAAAAAGGGGACTGAGTTTTAATTGATTTAAGAACTGACTGAGAAGTTGCTGAGTGAGTAATTCCTTGAGCACTACAAATAGACTTTTATGCTCCTGATTTTAGGGAAAAAATAAATTCTTTAGATAAGAATAAAAAATATTTAATTTATTGTAGAAGTGGAGCAAGAAGTTGAAGGACTTTTGAATTTATGAAACAATTATGATTTAAAAATGTTATTAATTTAAAATGATGAATTTTAAATTGGATAAATTCTGGAGAAAAATTAGATAATTTAAAGAATGATAAACAAGTAAATAATAGTGAAGAAAGAATTATTACATTAAATGCTAGGAAATTTGAGTTTGACAAAAAAAATATAAAGGTAAAAGCATGAGAAAAAGTAAAAATAAAAGTTAATAATATTGATTGATTACATTGAATTTGAATTCCTGATATGAAGCTTGTTTGAGATAAAGAAATTTTACTTGATACTTCAAAAACTTGAACTTTTGAGTTTAGATGTGCTAATTATTGTTGAGAATGACATCAAGATATGACTTGAAAAATAATAATTGAATAAATAAAAAAAATGAAAAAATTTTGATATAAAAAAGAAATAAATTCTTCTTTTGATAAAGCTATTGATAATTTAGAATTTTTACTTATTGAAGAGTGATTCTGAATTTTACATAGAATAGATATGCAATCAATTATGAAGAAAAAAATAGATAAAAATATTTTAGAATATATTATTTTATGAGTATGTAATCCAAATCTAGCATCTGAATTTTTAGATGAAGAATATGAAATGTGATTATTATTACCATGTAATATTATTGTTTATAAAAAAGATTGAAAAGTAATTATTTCAACTTTACTACCTACTGTAGCAATAAATATGATTGATAATAAAAATGTTTTAGAAATAGCAAAATTAGCAGAGGAAAAATTAAAAAAAATAATTAATAAATTATAATATATGAAAAAAAATAAGATATATAATTTTTTAGAGGAATATTGATTTTTAAGTCTCATAATATGATGACCAATAGTATTATTTATTTTTATGTTAATATTTTCTCCTAAAGCAGAATTAAAAATGGTTCATTGGCATATGCCTATAAGTTATGATTTATGTTGAGATACAAGAGAATTAAATGATGAATGAAAACATTGAAAAATACATTGACATAATGATTGAAAAATTCATATAGAATGAAATGTAAATATGTTAAATAGAACAGAAACTTTATGAAAATTCATGGATTCTGCAAAAATTCCATTTAGTAAAACTCAAATATGAAAATATAAAAATGGGGATAACTGTCCTTGAAGTGATAAACCTTGAAAAGTAAAAGTTCTAATAAATTGAAAAGAAAATAATGAATTTAGAAACTATGTTTTAAATGATAAAGATAAAATAAAAATTATTTTTAAATAAAATATTTATTTATTATAAAAAAATATATGAATTATATATATAAATGAAAGATAAAAATTAATAAATCACCTATAATATTATTATTTAGAATATTGTTTTCAAATTTTCTATTAGATATGTTAGTTATTATTATATTAGTGGTAGATTATATGAATATGGTATCAAAATGACATTCTATTTTTAGTATAGAGGAATATTTCTTCTTATGAACATTATTAATAAATATGATAGTTATAGTTACTATATTTATTAGGTGGATTTATAGTTATTATATTTTCAATTGAAATAAATTAATATATTATAATTGAATTTATTTTAGAGATAAAAAAGAATTTATTTTAGGCCATATATGAGCTATTGATTTTAAACAAACTATATTGTGAAAAATTTTTAATTATTGAGATATATTTATTTACATTCAAAATCAAAAATTTAAATTAAAATGATTATCTGATCCAGAGGAATTTATTAAATTAATATGAAAATTTAAATATGAACACAATAATCAAAACTAAATGAATTATTACTTGTCCAAAATGTTGATTTAAAAAAGAAGAAAAAATACCAGGTACTGAATGTATGTATTTTTATGAATGTAAAAAATGCAAGACTAGATTAAAATCATTATCATGAGATTGTTGTGTATTTTGCAGTTATTGAGATACTAAATGTATTCCAAAACAATTAGAAGGTGAAAAATAAATAAAAAATTTAATTTAATAAAAAATAAAATTATGAAAAATATAGAAATTAAAATAGAATGAATGACTTGTGGTGGATGTTCAGGATGAGTAACTTGAACTTTAAAAGCAACAAATGGAATTGAAAGTGCAGAAGTTTCTCATGAAACAAAATTGGCACAAATAACATACAATGAAGATATTATTACAAAAGATGATATTTTTGAAATTATTAAGAATATGAATTATATTCCTAGTGATATTTAATAATTAATCACTAAAATCATGAAAACATTAAAATTTAAAATATCATGAATGACTTGTGTTAGTTGTTCATGATGAGTAGAGTGAACATTAAAATCAGTAAAATGAGTTAAGAATGCTGAAGTGATTTTTACAACAGAAACTGCTACTGTAGAATATGATGAGAATATTGTTTCTAAAAATGATATTTTTAAATTAGTAAGAGATATGACATATACTCCTATTGATACATCCTTATCAAAAATTGATATAAAAATAATTTGAATGTGATCTCCTCATTGTGCATGAGTTGTAAAAAGTGCTTTAGAATGATTAAATTGAGTAGAAGAAGCAATTACAAATTTTTCAAGTTGAAATGCTATTGTTAGTTATAATAATGAATTAGTAAAAGTTTCTGATTTAAAGAAATCTATTGATGATGCATGATATGAGGCTATTATATCATGAGAATGAGAAAATGCTGATGATTTAGAAGAAAAAGCTAAAGAAAATGAAATAATTACATTAAAAAGAAAACTTATTATATCATCAATTTTTGCATTACCAATATTATATTTAGCAATGGCTTCATTAATAAGTAAATCATTTATACCATGATTTATTTCCTCTGAAACTTTTCCATTTAGATATGCTTTAGCTCAGATTTTATTATCTTTGCCAATTATTTATGCCTGATATAAATTTTATACTGTAGGATTTAAAAATCTTTTTGCATGAAGACCAAATATGGATAGTTTAATTGCACTTTGAACAAGTAGTGCTTATTTGTATTGAGTATATGCATTTTATCAAATAATAATTTGAAATACTATTTTTGTAGAACATTTATATTTTGAAACAGCATGAGTAATTATTGCTTTAATTCTTTTTTGAAAATTATTAGAGGCAAAAGCAAGATGAAAAACATGAGAAGCAGTAAAAAAATTATTAGAATTATCTGCTAAAACTGCAACTATTTTAAAAGATTGAAAACAAGTCAAGGTTTCTATATCTGAAATAGTTCTTTGAGATATTTTAGTAGTTAAACCTTGAGAAAAAATTGCTGTTGATTGAGAAATTATAGAATGACACTCTTCAGTTGATGAATCAATGATTACTTGAGAAAGTATTCCAGTTGAAAAAAATATTTGAGATAAAGTTATTTGAGCAACTATAAATAAAGATTGAACTTTTAATTTTAAAGCAACCAAAATTTGAAGTGATACAGCTTTGGCTCAAATAATAGAATTTATTAAAAATGCTCAAAGTTCAAAAGCTCCAATAGCAAGATTAGCAGATGTAATAGCTGGATATTTTACTTGGGTTGTAATAGTAATATCTATTTTATCATTTTTAACTTGGTATTTTATAGTTTGAGCTACATTTATTTTTTCTTTGCAAATTTTAATTACTATATTAATAATAGCTTGTCCATGTGCTCTTTGATTAGCAACTCCAACTTCAATAATGGTTGCTACTTGATTATGAGCAAATAAATGAATTTTAATAAAAAATGCAGCTGCATTAGAAAATACTTATAAAACAACTGCAGTTGTTCTTGATAAAACATGAACAATTACAAAATGAAAACCAGAACTTACAAAAATAATATCTTTTTGAAAAAAATCAGAAGATGAATTATTAATTTTGGCTTGATCACTTGAGCAAAAATCTTCTCATCCACTTTGAGAACCTATTATAAAAGAAGTAAATAATAAGGCATTAGATTTTTTAGATGTAAAAGATTTAAAAAATATTTCTTGAAAAGGACTCTCTTGAATTATTTATGAAGAACAAATATTTTTATGAAATAAAAAATTATTGAAAGATAATAAAGTTATTTTAGAAAATAAGAATTTAAAAATTGTTGATGATTTAGAATTAAAATGAAATACAGTTATGTTTTTATTTAATTTAAAAGAAATATTATGAATTATTGCTGTTTCTGATGTAGTTAAGAAAAATTCTAAAAAAGCAATAAAACTATTACAAAAAAAAGGAATTGAAGTATTTATGATTACTTGAGATAATAATTGATCAGCACTTGCTGTTTGAAATGAAGTTTGATTAAAAAGAGATAATATTTTTTCTGAAATATTACCAGAAGATAAAGCTAATATTATTAAAAATATTAAATCTAAATGATTTAATGTTGCTATGGTTTGAGATTGAATTAATGATGCTCCTGCATTAAGTTTAGCAGATACATGAATAGCTATTTGAGCATGAACTGATGTTGCAATTGAATCAGCAGATATTGTGCTTATGAAATCTGATTTACTTGATGTTGTTAATGCTATAGATTTAAGTAAAGATACAATAAGGAATATAAAACAAAATTTATTTTTTTCATTTTGATATAATTCATTAGGTATACCTATTGCAGCTTGAATATTATTCCCATTTACTTGAATATTACTAAGTCCAATGGTTGCTGCATTTGCTATGAGTATGAGTAGTGTAACTGTGTTATTAAATGCATTAAGATTAAAACATATTTTAAAATAATTTTTACTAATTTAAAAAGAAAAATTAGTTTTTTAGGAAATAAACAAAAAGCTTTAGAAATCCTTGATAAATTAGTATATCCAGAATACTGAAGATAATTTATTTAAAAAATTAAAAAGTTTTGTTTCTTGTAGAATTAGAAAATTAAACTAAAAAAAATATTTTCTTTTTGAGAAGAAGTAAAGTGATACAAAATAAAAGTTTTTAATGAAAGAAAAATTAGAGCAGGTTCAGGAATATTATTTGTTCTTGCTTTTTTAGCTTTTATGAATTCTTGGTTATTAGGAAAGCTTTATGTTTAGTATTTTTTGATTTGAATCAATTTTTGGAATATGTGTTTGATGTAAAATGTATAATTTATTTTCAAAAAATAAGGTAGAATTTTGTGCTTGATGACTTTGTGAAAATAATAAAAAAGAAAAAATACAAGAAGCTTCTTTTGTACAAATTATTATTTTAGTAATTTTTATAGTTTTATATATCTTTTCTTTGAATTATTTTTCTGTAAATAAAAATAAAATAATAAATTCTAATAAAATTTTTAAAGTAGAACAAAAAGACAATGAAGATTGTGTAGTTCCAGATTGGGCAAAAGCTATATGACATGAGAAACTATGGAAAAAGCATCATGGATGTGAATAATTTATATATATAATTAATTATATAAAGATAGGAAAAACCTATCTTTTTTGATAATTCATTTTTAATTCAGATTAAAATATTAATATATAAAAGCATTAATTTTTAATTTATATTTTATGAAAGATAAAAAATATTTATATTATATTCCTTTTATTATATTATCATTACCTTTTCTTGCTAATGGTTATGCTGGAATAGTACATGATAAAGAACTGGTTACTATAGTTTCTTCAATTTCTATTTTTGCTCCTTATACAGATATATTACTTTATATTCAATGAGCACAAGATATTATTGTATGACTTTTGATTTTATTTTATTTTTGAAAATTTAAACCTTGGCTTTTGTTATTTGCAGCTTTATGGCCTATTGTTCCAAATGCAATGATTACTATTTCTGGAGTTAAAACAGCAGAAGGAGGAGCAGAATGGTGAGAAGTAATATTTATTATTATTTTATCTTATATTTCATACTTAGCTTATAAAAAAATAAAAGAATTAAAATAATTCATTTTTAGTTCAGGAAGGCAAACTATAATTAGTTTGCTTTTTTATAAAAAGTATTTTATATTATAATAATATTATTATGGAAAATAAAAAGATTTTAGCATTATTTGCAAGTTTATTTATTTTATGATCTTTTTCTGCAACTTTTGCAGAAGATTGAGAATGATCTGAAAATAGATATGAGAGTCATAATTCTAGTTATGAAAGAAATTCTTATTCTTCACAAAATAATTCTAATTTTAGAAGAGAATGAACAAGACAAGAAGAATTAGGAGAAACAAAAACTAAAGAATCAAATGAACATAAATTTAAACAAGAAAGAAGAGAAAATAATGAAAACAGTTCACAAAATAATTCTAATTTTAGACAAGAATGAACAAAAGAAGAGGAATCAAAAGAAACAAAATGAAAAGAAATAAGTGAATATAAATTTAAACAAGAAAAACAAGATGAAAGTAAACAAATAGAAATAAAAAAACAAAGAGAAGTAAAAATTCAAAAACAAAAAAGTAGATTTAAACCTATAATTAAGAGAAAATTTGGTAAGATTTTAGATAAAATGCCAAAAGTAAAATTAGAAACTATTTCAATAAAAATTGATACAAAATTAATTGAGATTGAATCAAATAGTAAAATATCTGAAATCAAAAAAGAAAAAATTATTGCTATATTAAAAGCATTAAAAGAAGTAATAGATGAAAAATTAAATAATACTTCTGCTGATAGTATAATAAATGGTTTATTAAAATAATTATAATAAGATTTATTTTAATAAGATTTATTTTAAGATAGGATTTTATCCTATCTTTTTTAAAATTCATTTTTAATTCAGAAAAGATTAGTATAATATTACAAATTTATAATTAAGATTAAATAAATGAAAAAGATATTTTTTATATTTTTGTTGATTTTTATTTTAAGTGCTTGTGAAAATGAAAGCTTAGAGAATGAGACAAATATTTCTAAAAATACTAATTTTTTAGAAACTTTATGAGAACAATCTTTAAATAAAGCTATTGCTTTGAAAAAAACTGAAAAGCAAAGATTTGTTTTGTATAATGAAAAACTTAAACAAGAAAAATTTAAGCAAGAACAACTAAAACTTGAAGAAGAAAGAAAAAAACAAGAACAAATTTTGCAAGCTAAAAAATTAGAAGAACAAAAAATTTTAGAAGAAAAGGCTAAAAAAGAAGAAGAGGAAAAACAAGAAAAACTAAAAAAAGAATTGGAAGAAAAAAAATTAGCTGAAGAGAAGTTAAAAGAAGAAGAAAGAAGAAAATATAATTTAGTAATAAAAAAACAGATTTTAGAAAAAGCTAAACAAAGAAAAATTGCAGAACAGAAAAGACAAGCAGAATTAGCAAGACAAAAAGTATTAGCAGAACAGAAAAGACAAGCAGAATTAGCAAGACAAAAAGCAGCTGCTCAAGCTGCTGCTATGGCTAGAGCAAGAGCTATAACTTCTGCTAGTTAGATTTATTTTATTATTTTTTTTGTATGAGAAAAATTATATCATTTTTATGATATTTTATAATCTGATGATTTTTATTTGATTTAAGTTTTTTAAATATTGAAAAACTTGTATATTTTAAAATTCAAAATATTTATGTATTAGTATTTTTAATATTTTTTGTATTAAGTATAGTTTTTACTGTTATTTGAAAATTTAAGAAAAATTTATTTAGTAAAGAACTAAACTATATAATTCAATTTATACTATTTGCTTGTATTTTACTTCTACCTTGAATTTTTATAAATCATCATTTTTTAGCTGAACACTTGTGAGAGAATAATTTATATTTAAGAGTATATTGAAAGCTTGCAATGTGATATTTTGCTATGGCTTTGATTATTTCTCCTATTTTACAATTTGTAAAACATCCTATTTGAAGAGAACATCTTATTTTATCAAGAAAAATTTTAGGAATATTGAGTTTTTTTTTCTTTTTGAAGCACTGACTTGAATACTTTGCTATGGAATATATTTTCCAAACAAAATATCATATTACTACTCCTTATATAGATTATGTAATAAATAATTTAAAAACAAGATATGATGCTATAAGTGGACTAGTTGCAGGAGCTTTGATTATTGTTTTATGACTAACTTCAAATAAGTTTTCTGTAATAACTTTATGAAAAAAATGGAAAAAAGTTCAGTGGCTTGTTTTTCCAGGTTTTATACTAGCTTCTATTCATATAGCATTTAGTTCAAGATTTGAGTGATTTTATATTTTTTTGATTTGATTGGTAGTTACAGCTAGATTAACTGCTTATTTGAATAGAAAACAAAGAAGAAGTTCTTGAAAAATTATTTGATATAGATGTATTCCTTGCTGATACATTTATAATGAAAAAATTTGAGATACAGATAGCTGAATAGCTCCTTGAACCAAATTTGAGGATATTCCAGATGATTGGAGATGTCCAGTTTGTGGAGTAAGTAAGGATGATTTTGAAACTATTTATGAATGAGATGAAGAACTGTTAGAAGCTGAAATAGTTTGATATAAAATGCTTACAGATGATGTTTTAGAATTAAAAATAGCTATAGAAAATGAATTGAAAGTAAAACCATGACAGTTTGCAAATATTGTAATGCAGGATAATTCTTGAGATTTTAGAAGAAGTTATTCAGTAGTTGAAAAAAATAAAAATATTTTAACTTTTGCTATAAAATTAAAAGACTCTTGAAGATGATGAAAATTTTTGAAAAAAGCTAATATTTGAGATAAATTAAAAATTGATTGAATCCATTGACAATTTATTTTACAAAAAACTGAAAATCCAAAAATATTTATAGCTACTTGAACAGGACTTTCTCCAATTATAAATATGATACAAAATAACAAGTATTCAGATAAAAATTATTTATTTTTCTGAGTTCAAAAATACAAAGATTTATTTTACTTAGATAAAATAAAATCTATAAAAAATTTAAATTCAAAAATATTTTTATCAAGAGAAGAAAAAAAATGATTTGAGTATGGTAGAATAAATGTAACAAAATATAAATTTCCTAAGAATACAGAGTTTTATATTTGTTGAAATCCAGCTTTAGTACAATCAAATATTGAATATTTAGAAAAAACTTGATATAAAAATATTTATAGTGAGAATTTTTAGTAGATTTAATCCTAGCTGATTTACTTTGTAAAAGATAGAATATAAAGATAATTATTAATTAAAATAAATTATGAAAAATAAAAAAGTATGGACATATATATTGTTAATTTTATCATTGATATTAAATTTAATCTATGTATTTTGAATTAATGAATATTTAGAATGAAAAATCAATGAAAATAAATTAACTTTTAATGTTATTCAAAATTATAATATATCAAATAAAAATGATATTGTAATACAAAAAGTTGATAAAGATATTAGATGAATTTTAAAAAAATATTTTTGAAAAATAAAACTTAATAAAAATATTTTTTTAAAAGATAAAGACTCTTATCATTTATTTTATTTTTCTGAAAAAAATCCAAATTTAAATATTATTATTAGTAATGTATCTAAAGATATAGAAAAATTAAGATATACATTATATAGAAAAATTAATAATAGAACATATGAATATAAATTTAATTTAGATAATAAAAAATATTCATTAGTATTTCATGTTTTATCATATAATTTATGAGAAAATGATGATTTTTGAGATAATGTTTGAATGTTTATGTTATATATAAAAAAATATAAATAAAAAAATAGTATTTATTATTGTAATTTTACTTTTATTTTCTTGTAGTGCTTGATGTAATAACACTTTAAAAAGAACTTATGAACAAAGTGATATGAAAAAATTATATATAAATAATAATATTAGGAATATTAGATCATATACTATGGCTAGTTAATTTTATTTATAACAAAAAATTATGAAAAATAAAAAAGTATTTGTAAGTATATTTGTAGTATTTGTAACTATTGTATTTATCTCCTTTTTGACTATACTTTCAGAAAGTAATAAATGCTCTTGAGTAAGAATTTATAATAGTGAATGTAAAAAATAACCATGAAAATCCTTTTAGTAGAAGATAATAGAGAAATTTCAGATAATATTACAAGAATATTGAAACTGAAAAATCCTGAGTTTAAAATTACTCAGGTTTTTGATGGTGAGGAAGCTATTAAAAAATTTTTGACAGAATGATTTGATATAATTTTACTTGATTTGATGCTTCCAAAAATTGATTGAATAACTTTGTGTAAAAGAATAAGACAAACTTCAAATATAGCAATAATAATGATGACTGCAAAATGAGAGGATGATGATAAAATTTTGGGATTAGAATCTTGAGCAGATGATTATATTGTAAAACCTTTTAAAGTAGAAGAATTGTATTTAAGAATTTGTTCTATTACAAAAAGATGTAATATAAAAACTATTGCAAAATTATGAGATTTAGAAATAAATTTTTCAGATAAAATAGTAAAAAAATCTTGAGAAGAGGTAAAATTAAAATTAAAAGAATTTCAAGTTTTAGAGTTTATTTTAAAAAAAGAAACTATTTCTAGAACTGATTTATTAGAAGTTCTTTGGTGAGGAGATATTTTTTCAGATGATAATAAAATTGATGTTTATATTTATTCTTTGAGAAAAAAATTAGGAAAAAATTTAATAAAAACTATTAAATGATTTGGTTATTCTATAAATAAAGATTATGAAAATTAGTACAAGAATTTCAGTTATATTTTCAGTATTTAGCTTTTTTGTGATACTTTTTTTTATTTTATTTATAAATATTTTTTCTTATTTAAATTGGCAAAAATGAGAAGAAAAAGAAACTTTAAATAAAACACTTGAGCATATACAAGAACATAAAAATTTCTTAGAGGAGCAATTAGAATCAATAGAATTTGAATTATTTTTGCTTGTTATTTTTGTTATTTTGTCATATTTTTTAAGTAAGTTTTTATTTTCTAAGCTTATTTTAAAAGATATTTATGAAATTTCAGATAAAATAAAAAATATTGATTTAGAAAATATTAAAAAGTTTGAAATTATAAATGCTGGAGATAGTGAAATAAATATTATAAAAAATTCTATAAATGAGTTCTTAGATATTATTCATAAAAATAGGGAAAACCTAAAAAACTTTAATTCTCAAGTTGCTCATGAATTTAAAAGTCCTTTGATGGTTATTTTGTCAGAGTTAGAATTTTTAAAATTATCTTGAAAAGATAAAAATAGTTATGAAAAAATTGAAAATCAAATTGAAAAATTAAATAATTTACTTTCAAATTTTTTGCTATTATCTAAAATTGATAATATAAAAAATCTAAAAAGAGAAAAGATAAATTTATATAATTTAATAAATGAAATTTTAGAGAACTTAGAAAAAACTTATAAGCAAAAAAAATTAAATATAAAAAATGATATTCATAAAGATATTGAGATTTATACAAATAAAGATTTGTTTGAAATTATTATAAAAAATATTTTAGATAATGCTTTTAAGTATAATAAAAATTGAGGGGAAATAGAAGTTGAATTTAAATTCCCTCTTAGTCTCCCTTTAGAGGGGAAAATATTAGGTATTTTGACAATAAAAGATACTTGAATATGAATAAAAAAGCAAAATTTAGAAAAAATTTGGAATAATATGTTTAGAGAAAATGAATTTGAAAAATGATATTGAATTTGACTTCATCTAGTAAAAAAAGTTTGTGATATTTTGTGATATAAAATAAAAGTCCAAAGCCAAGAAAATAAATGAAGTGAGTTTATTTTGGAAATTAAATAATTATGGAACTTATAAAAACAAAATTTTTGATGTGAACAGATATTGAAATTATTTTAAATAATGATTCAAAAAACAAACAAGAACTTGAATATGATATAGAAAAAGCTTTTGATATTTTTTCTAAGTTTGAAAAAGAATTTTCTAGATTTGATGAGAAATCAGGTCTATCAAAATTAAATAAAAATAGGACTTTGCAAGTAAGTGATAATTTTATAGAAGTTTTAAAGCTATCTAAAGAAATTTATAAAATTACAAATTGATATTTTAATCCACTTGTAAATGTTTCAAGTATTTGATATAATAAAAGTTTTGAAAAAATCTGCCTATCCCAACCTTTCCCCCCAAGGGAGAAAGGAGAAAGTAGGTTTAAAAGTACTAATATTTTTTTTCTTTATAAGAATTTTATAGATAAATTTTCCCCCATTCCAGAAGAGGAGAAAAAGGGGAAGTTAAATCTTGAACAAATTCAAATAATTTGAAATAAAGTTATTTTAAACAAAGATCAAAATTTTGATTTAGGTTGAATAGTAAAATGATGGACAGCTGATAAAGTAAAGGACTTTTTAAAAAACAAATGATATAAAGATTTTATTGTAAATGCAGGATGAGATATAGTTGTATGAGAAGTAAAAAGTACTATAGCAATAAATAGCCCTTTTAATAAAGAAGATATTTTTGCTTTACTTGATTTACAAAACTGTTCTATTTCTACTTCAGGAACTTATAAAAGAAAATGGGAAATAAATTGAAAAAAGTTCAATCATATTTTAAATCCAAAAAATAATAAAAATAATAATGAAATAGTTAGTATTTCTATTATTTGAGAAAAATGTTATATAACTGATAGTTTAGCTACAGCTTGTATTGCAATGTGATTTAATAAAGCTAAAAATTTTTTAGAAAAGAAAAATTGTGAAGCTATTATTATTTTAGAAAATTGAGAGTATGAGATAGTTTGAGATTTGAAGAAATATAATTTTGAAAAAATTTAAGGTTAGTTTAAGCTAAACTTTTATTTTTTCAAAAAATATATATAATTTTGCTTAAACATTTACTAATTACAAAATAATATGAAAAAATTAATAATTACAGCTCATCCAAATAAAAAGAGTTTTACAAATGCTATAGCAAATAAACTTTTAGAAAGATACAAAAATTCTGAAATCATAGATTTATATGATGAAAAATATAAACTAGATTTTTTAATTTTTGAAGATAAAAGAAATATGCCAAAAAATGATAAAGTAGAGTTAATTCAGCAAAAAATTAGAGAATCTGAAGAAATTATTTTTGTTTTTCCAGTTTGGTGGGGAAACATACCTGCTATTATGAAAAATATGCTTGACACAGTTTTTATTTCTGGTTTTGCATTTGAATATTGAGCTGAATGAAAAAAAGAATTATTAAGTGATAAATTTTGAAGTGTAATAGCAACTTGTGATGCTCCAGCTAATATTTATCTTGAAAATAGTGATTGGACTTGAGTTAATTTAAAAATTTATTTTGAAAAAGCTTTATTTTGATTTTGTGGAATAAAAATGAAAGACTTTAAATTAATTTGAAGTCTAAGAGAGAAAAGTGAGGAAGAGAGAAAAGAAATTTTAGAAAATATTTAGATATTTTTTTAATTATTTATAAAATATGAATAATATATTATTTTTAATAAAAGACTATGAAACTAAATTTAGAAAATAAATATGATATTTTACTTTCTTCTTTAGAAGTAAAAAACTTAGCTTTAAAAGATATTTTATGAGAAGATAAAACTATTTTATATTTTTATCCAAAAGATAATACTCCAGGTTGTACTGTTGAAAATAAAGATTTTACTAGTTTTAAAACTGAGTTTGAAGCCTTATGATATAAACTTGTATGAGTTAGTAAAGATAGTATAGAATCTCATAAAAAATTTGTAGAAAAACAAGATTTAAAAAATGATTTAATATCAGATCCAGATTTGCTTTTACATAAAGAACTTTGAGTATGGTGAGAAAAGAAAAATTATTGAAAAGTATTTTATTGAGTTATAAGATCAACTTTTATAGTAGATAAGAGTTGAGAAGTTTTAAAAGAATATAGAAATATAAGAGCAAAAGGACATGCTGAAAGAGTTTTAAAAGAATTAAAAGATATTTAATTTTTTTTTATTTTTAAATTGCAATAAAAAGTTATTGACTTTTATATTATATTTTATATAATATTTTTACTTTCAAAAAAATAAAAGGAGTTTGAGGTGAGTGCTAAAAAGCAAACAAAAAAAGAAAAAAAGAGAAGAAGTAGAGCTATTTCTCAAATTAGAAAAAATCTACAAGAAATTTTTGGTACAAAATTAGGAAATAAAAAGTTTGATATACTTTTTAAAACTAAAAAACCAGAAATGATAAAAAAAAGAAAAGAGCTTATTAAAAAAGAGATTTCTAAGTTAAAAGCTCTTATAAAAGAGGAGAAAAATGAATTGATAAAATATAAAAAAGAATACTGTGGTTATTATTCAAAGTGTTCTTGAAGACTTAAAAGAGTGCTAAGCACTCTTTTAAAATTGCTTTTTTTTCAAAAAATATATAATTTTATATATATAAAATTAAAATTATTTTTATGCAGGATTTACAGCAAATTTTAAAAGATTATTTTTCTTTAGAGAATTTTAGAGAAGGGCAAAAAGAAATTATAGAAAGTGTTATTTCTTGAAATGATACTCTTGTTTTCATGCCTACTTGAGGATGAAAATCTCTTACTTATCAGTTACCTTGAATTGTTTTAGATGGGCTTACATTGGTTATTTCTCCTCTTATATCTCTAATGAAAGATCAAGTAGATAAATTAAATGAATTATGAATTAAAACAAAGCTTATAAATTCAACTATTGATTCTTATCAAATAGATGAAATTTTATCAGAACTTAAGTCAAATACTACTAATCCTATAAAATTTTTATATATAGCTCCTGAAAGATTAAATTCTCCTAAATTTATAAATACAATAAAAGATATTAAAATTTCACTTGTTGCAATAGATGAGGCCCATTGTATAAGTCAATGGTGACATGATTTTAGACCAAGTTATATGAAGATTTTATGATTTTTAGATGGGTTAAAAGAAAATCAATCTTTTCCTATAATAGCATTAACAGCTACTGCTACTAAAAAAGTTAGAAAAGATATCACTGAAAGATTATGAGTAGAGTGAGCAAACACTTTTATAAAATGATTTGATAGAAAAAATATAGCAATTATAGTAAGAGAGATTTCAGAAAAACAAAAAAAATTAGAAAAGGTTTTGGAAGTTATTGATAATACTCCAGGAACTTGAATTATTTACTGTAGTAGTAGAAAAAATGTTTCAGAATTATATGATTTACTTTTATGATATAAGATAAAAGTATGAAAATATACTTGAAATATGAAGCCAGAGGAAAGAGAAGAAGTACAAAATAAATTTATGAATGGTGATTTAAAAGTAATTGTTGCTACAAATGCTTTTTGAATGTGAATTGATAAAAAAGATATAAGATTTGTATTACATTATAATTTACCTTGAAGTATTGAAAATTATTATCAAGAGATAGGTAGAGCATGAAGAGATTGAAAAAATAGTTTTGCAGTAGTTTTAGCTTCATATTGAGATACAAAGATTCAAGAATTTTTTATAGAAAATACTTATCCTGAAAAAAAAGAAATATTAGATTTTTATGATTATTTATATAAAAATTATAAACTTTGAGAATGAAAATGAGCAACAATTGCAAAAACTCAATATCAAATGGCTTCAGAGAGTTGAATATCAAGTGATATGAAAGTATGAACTATTTTAAAAATATTGGAAAAATATGGTATTGTGCATAGATGAATAAGTGATGATATAGATGATTTTAGATGAAGATGAGTTACTTTAGATAAAGAAAAAAGGGAACATTCTCATTTGTTTATTGATTGGAAAAGACAAGAAGAATTAAAGGAGGAAGCATATTTTAAACTTGAACAAATAAAGAGACTTTTATTCTATCCTCATTGTAGAAAAAGATTTATTTTAGAATATTTTTGAGATGAAGAAGACTTAAAAAATCTTTGAGAAAATTGTTGAACTTGTGATTTTTGTTTGGATCAATCAAAATTTCAAAAATTAGAAAAAAAAGATATTATTCCTATTTCAAATTTTTCAATTGTACTTGAAACTATAAAAAATTATGATGAAAATTTTTGAACATGAATTATTGCTTGAATTTTAATGTGATCAAAAGAAAAAAAGATTTTAGATAAAAAAATTGATAA
>JALUWO010000081.1 GCA_027019405.1 Candidatus Altimarinota bacterium
CCTTCAAGTGTGATACCAAGCATAATATATGCAGCTATATTTTGAACCACTCTATCTACTCTTACTTTTAAAACAGTTGCATCCATAAAGATAATAGGGTATATTGATTCAAGTGGACGATTCTGCCACTCTTTGGCTTTATCTATAATTGCTTCGGTTATATTTGAAATTGTTTGCTCCGATAATTCATAACCATATAAGTCATCAAGATGATGCTTGATATCTCTTACACTCATTCCTTTGGTATAAAGAGATAAAATTAAATCTTCAGTTCCTTCTATTAGAGTTTGTCTCTTTTTTATTAACTGTGGCTGGAATGAGCCGTCTCTATCTCTTGGGATATTAACATCAAATTTACCATATTTACTTCTTAATGTTTTTTTATTATGTCCGTTACGATAGTTTGGATTATCTGATTTGGTATGTTTTTCATATCCAAGATGATCTGTTAATTCGACTTCTGTAGCACTTTGATATACCTCTTTTAGCATACCTTTAAATTCATCAAGTATCTCTTCAATATTGATACCTTTTCCACTTCTTATAGCTTTTGCTATCTCCTCTTTGTTTATATATGTCATAGTGTAAATCCTTTATAAAATTAACCAGTTTGATATTTTACCAAACTGGTGTTGTTTTTGGATTTACACAGTTTTATTTATAGTCCCGATTTTAGATGGTTAAGAAATTTTAAATAATATTCCTTGTTCATAAAAATAGTAGCCACATCTTCGTCATCCAAAAAATATTCAATATCTTTGATAAGTGAATTCTTATCCGATTTTGTAGAAAACTCAGGATTTTTGATGCTAAGCTTTATTTTTACAATATTAGGATATGACTCATTTAATTTTTTAATCATATCCTCAATGGTTAAAATATTAGATTGCTCTTCTAATAAAAAGATAAAAGCAATAATTGCCTTAAGAGAAAAATTATTTAATTTATTATTTAAATTTTTAATTTTTGCAACTGTATTATGAAAAGGTATAGTTAATGTATCAGATCGTCGAGCTTCTTCACCTAAAAGGAGATAGTTTGCATCTACACCAGAAAGTTTACAAATTTGTTGTAATACAGAAGAAGGAATATCTCTTCCATTCGAATAATTTGAATATACTTGATGAGAAATACCAATTTTCTTTGCAAATTCACTTTTTGTGATTCCCAAATCTTCTCTAATTTTTTCTATTCGACGGTTAATTGACATATAATAAACCTTTTAGTTGCAAAATATATAAAAAAACTTGATATTTGCAATAAAATATAGTATAATTATTGCAAAATTTGTAAGCCCTCATGCGATTTGGCGATCTCAAGGGCTTACAGAAATCTTAAATGCATTATTATTTTACTTAAAAATAACTTAATAGTAAGTAAAATAATGCTGTGTCTAAAAAAAGGAGGAAGAATGGACACATATTCTTTGCACTTATACATACAGCTTTTTGCAAAAAAAATGCAAACAAGCGACCAATTTATCGACCAAATTACCGATCCTAATCACCAATTTTACGGGGCTGCACGAGATATAGCACGAGAAATCTTAAGCAAAACTGAAAATTGGAAATGGTTAAGTGAAAGAATTGATGATTTTGCAGTAATAGTTGAACAAGATGTTGCAAAAAAAGTCCAAAAATGGAAAATGAGAGCAATTTTGGCAAATGGCAAAATGCCTTTGTGCGACCCAATGAGCACGATAAAATGGTTATTTGAGCGTATGATAAACGAGTATAAAAATTTGTTTGATCCAAAACGTAAAAATTATTTAGATATCCAAAAGGCGGACATTATACTTAAAAATCAAGGAGGGGTGTAAAAATGAGAATTATAAAACAATTTACAAACAATTTTACACAGGTACCAAATTACATTTTGCTTGATAAAAATGTAAGTCTTGCAGCGAAAGGTTTGTATACATATTTCATAAGCAAACCAGATAATTGGCAATTTAGCCTAAATGGTCTTGTGTCGCAGCTAAAAGAGTCTCGTCCGACAATAATTAAATTAATAAGTGAGTTAAATGTAAGAGGATATCTAAAAAAAATTAAAAACAGAAAAAATGGCAAACAAGATATAAACAGTTATCTAATTTTTGATATACCAAACTTGAGTGCAAATGGCTCAGAGTCAAAATTACTGACTCAGCAAAACAGAGTCAGTAGTTCTGACTCAAAAATTTTTACTACAAGTAATACTATCTCAAGCAATAAAATTTTAAATAATACTCTCTCTAAAAAGCAAAAGGGAGAGTTAAGTTTTAAAGAATTTAAAGAAATTTTAGAAAAAACTAATCTAACTTTTAAAACACAAGGGCTTGGATATTTAAAAGAACATAAAGGCTTCCAAATTAAAAATGGCTATATCTTCAATCTACATTCAGGAAAGTATTTAGAGAAAGAAGAAGCCTATATAATTTGGGATTTTTTATATCAGCACAAAGAGGAGGTGCTAAAAAATGCAAATTGAATCATATCATAAAAAAGGGTCAAAAATGAATATCCAACTGCAAATCGAACCTGAACTTAAAAATATAGTCGAAAATGCCGTGAAGCCATTGCAAAATGAGATACAAAATTTAAAATCATTGTTACAGAATTTTAAAAATAAAGATGACGAATTGCTGACAGATATCGAGGTCTCTCAAATCTTAAAAATAGGCAAATCTACGGTTTGGGATCGACATAAAAAAGATCCAACTTTTCCCAAACCAAAGAAAATAGGAGCGGCAACAAGATGGAGAAAAGCTGAGATAATTGAGTATATTCATAAATAAGACTTGTGAACTATCTCTATATCCCAACTTTGTTTTTTAGTATAATATTACAGAGTTGGGGTCAGGCACAGTTATAATCAATAAAAAGACTTTCTAGTAGAATATTTAGTTGGGTATGTAAACTTCTTATCATATCAATAGTAAGTTTTCTTTTTTTGTTTAAAAGTTCTGATACCCTTGACTTACTTCCTACGATAGCAACTAAATCCTTTAACTTTTCTATACGATTTATAACATTAATGTAATCTTCTTTATTTTATAACTCTAATTTTTTTGAGTACACTTATGAGTATAAAAGAATCATGATTTTATCAAAAATCCAATATATAGGCTTTTATATCTATAAATTTGAATCTCGCTTGGGACACCACTTTAATGTTTAAAACTTATTAGATATTTTTCCATTTTATTCATAGGTAGTGGCTTACTGTAAAAATAGCCTTGGATTATATCACATCCATTATCTTTTAGATAATC
>JALUWO010000082.1 GCA_027019405.1 Candidatus Altimarinota bacterium
CTGCTTAACTGTGAGTTGTATTCAACTCTTCAAACACAGTTTGTTGTTTAGCAAATTTTTAAACAAATTCCAAACAGATTAAGAATTTAATCTTTATTTTGTTTGGATAATTTATTATACAAGGATATAAAATGAGAATTAAAGTAACTGCTCTTTCTCCTATTCATATTGGAGATGGGAATTTTTATAATGAAAATTTTAATTTTGTAAGAGATGATGATTATATTTATATTTTTGATGAATTTAAAGTTATGGATTTTTTTATTTCTAAAAAATTTTTAATGCCAGTAAAAATAGAAAATCTAATTTCTAAACAGGTTAAAACTATTATAGATAATAAACTTTATAAAAGAAGAATAAAGTCTTTTTTTAGAAAAAATGAAATTTTAAGTAATATTTCTTCTCAAAATAATCCAATCCTTCCAGGAAGCAGTATAAAAGGAGCTATTGAAACAGCTATTTTTTCTTTACTTGTAGAAGGGAATGCAAGAGTAGGAAAAATAAGAAATGTATTACCTAATGATATAATAAATAAAAATATTTTTTTAAATCCTCACAAACCTTGGCTTACTCCTCATACTATAAAGTTTAAAGAAATTTTTACTTATTTAAAAGTTTCAGATAGTATGGAAAAATTAAATACTCAAATATATAAAACTATAAATATTAAAAAAAATAAGGAACATCAAAAATTAAGAGAAAAAAAAGTAGAAAGAATCGCTAATTATGTAGAAACAATTATGCCTCATCAATCTTTTGAAATTACTATAAAAGATGAAAGCGATAAAGAATATGAAGATAAAATTTTTTCAAATATAGGTAGAATTTGTAATGGTTATTATATTTCTAAAATTAACGAAGATATACAATATTATTTTTATAAAAGAGGTTTTATTAATACTTCTCATTTGAGTAATCTTAGTAATAAGAAATTTATCTTAAATATTGGAAGATTTAGTGGAGCGGAAAAGAAAACCATCGATGGATATAGATATATTCAAAATTCTCATTGTGATGATAAAACTAAAACAAGTGCCGTTACTTTTGCACTAGAAAAAGAAGGGACATCCCCTTATTTTGAAAATGAATTAATACCATTTGGATGGATAGTCTGTGAAATTATTTAATTTGTGATTTTATTATAATTTTCAAAAAGGCTAAATATGCAAAAACTTCCAATAGGAATACAGACATTTAAAGAAATAAGAGAAAATAATTATATTTATATAGATAAAACCCAAGAAGCACTAAATCTAATTAACTCTTACAAATATTCTTTTCTCTCCCGCCCAAGAAGATTTGGTAAGAGTCTTTTTTTAGATACCTTAAAAAATATATTTGAAGGAAACAAAGAGTTATTCAAAGGTCTTTATATCTATGATAAATATGACTTTGAAAAATATCCTGTAATCAAAATCAGCTGGGGAGGTAATTTTAAAACACTTGAATCAACTCAAAATGTAGCGATGGAAATATTAAAAGAAAATCAAAAAAGATTAGGTATTGTTTGTGAAAACACCCAGTATGATATGTGTTTTAGGGAATTAATTAGGAAAGCTTATGAAAAATATAATAAACCTGTTGTAATTTTGATAGATGAATATGATAAGCCAATTCTCGATAATATAGAAAATCCTTCAAGAGCGGTAGAAAACGGGGATTTCTTAAGGGCGATATATGTCCAGATGAAAGAAAATGACGCTTATATAAAATTTGCATTTTTAACAGGAATTTCAAAATTCAGCAAAGCTTCGATATTCAGCGGTCTTAATCAATTAGTGGATATTTCGCTTTTGCCAAAATACGGCAATATCTGCGGATATACGCATGAGAATTTAGAAAACGAATTTATTGAATATTCCAAAAATTTTGATTTAAAAAAAGTAAAAGAGTGGTATAACGGATATTATTTTCTAAACAAAAGAATTTATAATCCTTTTGATATTTTAAGGCTTTTTGACAGCGGAATGTTTAGGAATTACTGGTGGGATAGCGGAAATCCATATTTTTTGATAGAGCTTCTTAAAAAAAACAGCTCTTTTATACCAAAAGTTGAAAACCTGAAAGTTTCAGAAGATTTGATAAACAGCTTTGAAGTTGAGAGATTGAAGCTTGAAGTATTGCTTTATCAGGCGGGGTATTTGACTATAGATAAAGAGATTGAAACAAGAAGACTTCCGGAATACAGATTAAAAGTGCCAAATTTGGAAGTGCAAATGAGTTTAAATAATCTGTTTATAGATTATTTGACAAATCAGGATATAGAAAAATACGATTATCAGGACAGTTTGTATTATTCTTTAGAAAACGCAAATTTAGAAGAATTTGAGAACAGTTTAAAAAATCTTTTTGCATCAATTCCGTATAACAATTATGTAAAAAACAATATTGCTTTTTTTGAGGGATATTACGCAAGTGTGATATATGCATATCTTGCAAGTTTAGGGGTTGAAATAACAGCAGAAGATGTAACAAACAAAGGAAGGATTGATTTAACACTTAAATTTGATGATAAAATATATATAATTGAATTTAAAGTTAATAATGAAGAGCCTTTAAAGCAGATTAAAGAGAAAAAATATTATGAAAAATATCTTAGTGTTAATAAAGAGATTTATTTAATAGGAATTGTTTTTGATGAAAAAGAGAAAAATATAAGTAAGTTTGAGTGGGAGAAAATTAATTAAAGGATAAAAAATGGCAAAAGTTTTAATATCATTAATAGGGACAGGAAAACAGGCAAGCGGAGATGATAAAAACAACAAATACGAAACAACCGATTATGTTTTAGAAAATACTTTATATGAAAATATGACTTTTACCTCAAATGCTATTATTCAGCATTTTGATATTGACAGAGCTTATTTTGTTGGAACAAACAAAAGTATGTGGGATAACTTGGTTGAAAAATTCGGAGGGAATGAAGATTATCAGCTTGAAATCTTAGAAAAAAAAGATAATGGTAATTTATCTGAAAATGATTTATCTGAATTAAATAAATTACTTGATGAAAAATTAGGAAGTAGCGGGAGTAAATGTTACATTGTTAAAGATGGGGAAAATGAAGCAGAATTATGGGCAATTTTTGAAAAATTTTTAGATATTTTGGATAATGTAAATAAAAAACTTAACTTTCGCACCTAATTTCACCGAAAAAATCCTTCAAGATTCCCATCTGTAAGAGATAATATGCAACAGATATGATTATCTTGACAACTGTAAAAAATCCAATAAAGCCATATTTTATGGGA
>JALUWO010000083.1 GCA_027019405.1 Candidatus Altimarinota bacterium
CAGTATGTCCCTCGTTGAATTTGTTTACCTCCGGTTCGTATTTTTCTACGAACTCATCGAAACTGATCTTTGGCATTTTTGCCTCCTTTTAATTTTTTTAGATCTTAGAATAAAGATCTATTGATTTATTATAAAAGGAGATAATTTTGAGGTGATTTTTACTTAAAAGGGGCTTAAAATTGATATGGTGAGTGGTTGGAGTACGGGAGCTTGGGGATTTTTAAAAAAAAGTGGAACATGTTCCACATTTTGAATTTGATAATAGGATCGTTAAAATATAAGTTTACGGTAGAATAATATAGTTAAATTCTTTATAATACAGGGTTAAGATAGTATAATGTGTTAATATATAAGATGAAGTTCTCCCGAAAGGAAGAAAGGGGGCTATCAAACAGCTGCGCGAAGTGAGAGGTTGCTGTTTTGAAGATATACTATTTTAGGCGCGCCTTGCTCTCAACCTAAGATAGTTTCATTTTTTCTCCTTTTAATTTTATAGAATTAACCTATTATAAAACGAGATTTTTAAGGGTGTTTTTTAATGAGTCATCCTGGGATGAGAGGCAAACCTAAAGAAAAGAGATGATTTTCTTTTATTGTTTACGGTAGAATAAATATCACTATAATATGAAAATATAGTAATTAGTAATGACAAATGTGTTAAAAGTTGTTATAATTACAGTAGAAAAAAGAGAAAGGATGAGAGATGAAAGTATTTACAACGGAAAAAGAGATTAGAAATTATCAAAAAAGATATATAGAAAATAATTTGCCGTTAGATAACACAATAACTTTTGATGAGTTAAAAATAAGAGTCTTATCTATGGATGGGTATAGATTTGCCGACAAAGATACAAGAGCCATCATTATGGAAGAGGCAATAGACTTCCCTGGGTTCGGTAAGTTAAAAATACCTGTAAACTTTGAATCTTTCATCGAAAATATAAAATTTGTTATTAACTTCTTACAGGAAGCTGCTGTTGAAAATATATCTCTTAACGACATGCTTAAAGTATATGGATATGAAACTTATAGTGAACATATTGAAGTGTTAAAAGAGGTAAAAAGGAGATATATTGCTTTAATGCAAAGAGCCGGTTTTGTATGTCCTATTACAATAACAGCTGGTGATAGTTTTAAAATCAATGTCAAATACTTAAAAACTTTGGCAAAAGCAGGAGAGGAGATAGTTTTTTACTACAACGGCTACCTCAACAATTTTGAATTTACCCTTGTGCAATCAATTGCAAAACATATCTCATTTAAAATGCACTACACTACAAGTCAATTTTCAGACAATATGAACAATAAACTTGCTGAGATTTTCAATGAAAAAATAGAACCTGGCAAAAGGTATCTATTTGATTTCTCAACAAAAGAGTTTCAAAGCCTTGATGATTATGTTGGAAGAGTCGAATTGCATGTTCAAGAGGCAAATGGATTATTTGCACAAATAGGCTATGTCCAAATAAAAATAGATGAATTGATTAAAGAGGGATATAGCCCTGATGATATCGCAGTTGTTGTTCAAAATGCAAAAACAGCAGAAACAATTCAAAGAATGACAAGAAATGTAAATTTCAATTTGTCAGGTGGGTTTAGCTTTAAAAGGACAAAAACATATAAAGCTTTATCCGCTGCGGTTGATTATATAGTTGATAAAAAAGAGGAAAATGTGCAAAGATGGAATAGAATTGTAAATCATGAGCCTGATTTACAAAGCGCTATTAAAACATTAGAGAGCAATTGGTTTAACAATGATAAAGGCGCTATTGATGTGCTGGGTGAATTTTTAGATAGTGCAGAAAAAGATGAGGTTCAAAGATTATTTACCAGAGCCCTTATTCAAACAAAAGAGCTTGCAAATCTTTTTGAAAAAGCGACTCTTGGTAATATTGTAATCAGATTTTTAAAGAGATTGGCAAATTTAAGTGTAAGCCATGTAAATGGTGGAAGAGTTACCATAATGCAGCCTCTTGAAGCCAGACAAATAGATGCAAAAGCTTATATTTTTATGGAATTTAACGATGATCTTGTTCCGTCTGATAATATTAAAGATATATTTTTAAGCACTGAAGTTAGAAGAGAGGTGGGTTTGCCTACTTATGTAGATAGGGTTAATTTGCAAAAGTATTATTATGAATTGATCTTTCAAGATGCAGAAAAAGTTTTTATAACTTATGATAGCAGTAATGATAGAAATGTAAGTGGAATTGTTTATAATTTCAATATGATTCCTGAGGGATACTCTTCTGAAAATTTGATTGAAGTGGTAATACCAAAAAGCGATAAAGTATTGCAAAGATTTCAAGATAAAATAGAAGAGGAGTTTAATGCTTTTGAAAAACCTCTTAGTGCTTCTAAGCTAAAAATCTTTTTGGAGTGCAAAAGAAAATTTTATTACAAGTATATATTAGGGCTAAAAGCTCCTCAAATAGTTGATACTGCTTTTGCAGATGTGGGAAGTATGATACATTTAGCATTAAAAGAAGTATATAGCAATGAAAATCACCCTATTACTGAAAAAGAGATTTATGAGAGTTTTGTTAATGCTTTGTATAAAATAGGGGGAAAAGATAGCTACATGAAGTTTCAAATGAGAGTTTGGGCTGAGAAAATTAGAGAAATTGCCAAAATAGATGCAAGACATTTTGCTGAGGGCTGGAGAGTAGTTGGTGTTGAAAAAGAGTTGCAAGCTACACTTCCAAATGGTTTGGTTATCACAGGTAAGATAGATAGAATCGAGAGAAAAGGAGATAAATATAGAATCATTGATTATAAAACAGGAAAATATGCTTTATATACTGAAAAAACAGTAGGCAGCGCAACAGATTTTCAATTAGAGTTTTATCATATGCTGGCTACTCAGAACGGTATGAATGATATTAATGGATGTTACTTTTATGATTTACAAAACGGGGAAATTGTAAAAGAGGAGTATATGGAAGCAAAAATGAAAAGACTGGAAGAAGTAATACAAGAATATTGTAAGGAGATGCACGATTTTGAAGAAAATAGTGGAAGCAGGTGCCAGTATTGTGATTTTAAAGAGTTGTGTTTTGCGTAAAAAACTATTTTAAAGTATAATATCGGCGAAGAGAAGGAGAGGAACAAGGATGAATTTTTTGGAATTGACATTATCTAATATATTGTTTTCCTATAAGGGAGAGCTTGTTAGGAGGCAATATGCATTAGGCGTGCTTGTTAATTACTTGATTGTATTTGCAGGGTTTGTTGCGGCAGGTTATTTAAATCCTATAAACAGATATGCTTCTATTGCGATAATGATATTTGTAGTCATATTGTCCACATATAGTGTTACTGTTATTATGTTAAAGAGATTACGAAATATTGGGGCGAAGTGGTTTTGGATATTTTTGGCTATCGTTCCGTATGTTGGGTTTATATTTATTTTTGCTTTGATGTTTATAAAGCCAAAAGATACCAGCAAAGAAGACGCGCATAGGCGGGAAGTAGAGAAAATTGTAGAAGAGGGGATGGCAGAGGAGGAGAAATGTGATGTTGCAGCTATCAACAAATAAGAAACAATATAAATTTCAGAATTTTAGTATAAAGATAAAATTTGAAAAGGGGGCAAAAATAAGAATAAGGAATAGCTTGCAGCATTTGTTGGAGTTGTTGCTTTTGGAAAGAAACGGGGATGAATGGGAATATGAATTGCCGGATCTTCCTTTTATAAAAAAGACAAAAGATGGGAGGTATCGTGCTTCCAATCCTATTATATTTGGTTCATATCCTTTTGCAAAAGGTTTTGATGCCGGTATCGATGAAAAAATCCACATAGACGATGAGGTCGTTATGGGAATGATGTATTATGGATGCGGAGATATCGATGAGGTAAAGCGCTTACTGGAAAGATTAGATTATATGGGGGAAGATCAAAACAAAGGGTATGGAAAAGTAAAAGAGATTGTTATTGAAGAAATTGATGAGGATTTGTCTCTTTCTTGCAAAGCTCAAAATGATGAAGATAAGATGTTTGAGCTTATGGATGAAGATGTTATGGGACAATGTCCGTCTGGTAGAATGGGGCGAGTTGTGATTAATGAGCTTAAAATTTGAATAGGAGATGATGAGGTGGGAATGTGGATAATTAACGGAATACTTATTGGCTTGGCAGTTTTTGGGATCATTTTATTGTATGGCAAGAGCTTGTACAAAAAGAGTATAGAAAACGATTCTGCTGACAAAAACAGATAAATATTGTATAATTTGTATAAAAGATTAAGAAGGAGGACATATGCATAAAAAGTTTATAGGAGTCACATTGGCTTCGGCTATAGCGGCAATGCTGTTTACCGGTTGTGCTACAACAGAACTTCAAACTCAAGCAAAAATGACAAGGTCTATATTTTTAGATCCGGTTGCAAGGAGTCAAAAAACAGTATTTGTCTCTGTTAAAAACACTTCGGGTAACGGAATTGATTTGACCAATAATATAGTCAATGGTCTAAAAAAGAAAGGCTATATAGTTGTTGATGATCCAGCTCAAGCAAAATATATACTAATGGCAAATGTTTTGTTTGCTAATAATTTAAAAGAGGATAATACAGGCAAAGGTGTAGTTGCAGGAACTACTGCCGGTGTTATTGGTGGAATAGCAAGTGGCGGATCCGGTGGTGGAGATGTAAAGGCTAGAATTATAGGAGGCATTGTGGGGGCTGTGGCAGGCGGGCTTATAGCTCATGCCGGAGAAGATGATATTTACAGAATGGTGGTAGATGTTGATATAAGAGAAAAGACAAACCAGAAAGTTTCTACCATAGATTCAACAACCGAAGGACAAAGTGTTGTTGAAAATCAAGAGAGAGCCGGTTTTATAAATGATTTTGCAGGAAAAATAAAAAGTAAAGATGGTGCTGGTGGAAAGCTTGATGATGGGATTGCGGAAAGTAAACAACAAGCATATGCAACAAACTATATAGACAAAAAAACAAAAGTTTTTGCGGAAGCTGTTAAAAATGGTTTAAAACTCAAGGAAGCCTTGCCTATACTGTCTCAAAAGGTATCTCAGCAGATAGTGGCTATTTTTTAATCGCCTATAACAGAACTACCCAATCATCTTTTTAGCAACCGTTCCGTAAACCCTCGCCATTTAATGGCGGGGATATAAGGAACATTTGCGAAGCAAATACTAATCAGGTGTCTTTTGTTGCTCGATATATTGTTTTAATATTTCGATAGGAACTCCACCAACACTTGCTACGAAGTAACTTCTACTCCATAAAGCTACATTTTCACCCCAATACTCTTTTTTAAATATCTCAAACTTTTGTCTTAATTTTCTGCTTGACACTCCCTTTAAAGAGTTCACTAAAACAGATAAAGCAATTCTTGGTGGATAAGTTACCAATAAATGAACATGGTCTGCCTCTCCATCAAACTCTTCAAGAGTAGCATTATTTATTTTGCAAATGTCATCAAATACTTTTCTCATAACTTCCAAATGCTCTTTTGTAAATACCTTTTTACGATATTTTGGAGTAAATACAATATGAGCATGTAAAAGATATTTTGCATGTCTTGTGGACTTTAATTTATATTTCAATATCGTATCCTTATTTAAAATATACTTGATATTATAGCCAAAATAGGATATAATATCAAATGAATACCAAATCTAAAAGGAGTTGCAAGTGTTAAAAGTTGTAAAATTTCGACTTTATCCAAACAAAGAACAACAACAACTTATTCATAAAACATTTGGCTCTTGTAGATTTGTGTATAATCAACTTCTTGATGCAAAGATAAAAGCTTATGATTGCAAAGATAACTTATCGGCTTATGAGCTTAAAAAAAGACTTGTTCCTATGAAAAACTCTAAAGATGGTGAGTTTTTAAGAGAAGTCGATTCTACTGCTTTGCAAAATTCAGTTTTAAAAATAGATATAGCATACAAAAACTTTTTCAGAAGAGTTAAAAATCAACAAAAAGCAGGATTTCCTAAGTTTAAATCCAAACATAATTCTTACCAAAGTTATCAAACTTCAACTGCTTCAATAAAAGATAATAAGCTATATTTACCAAAAATAGGCAAAGTCAAAGCAGTATTTCATAGAGGAGAAATTACAGGTAAAATAAAAACCGTAACTATATCTTATGAAGCAGGACAATATCATGCAAGTATCAATTATGAAGATGGATTGCAAGAAGTAATAGGCTCAAACAATGGTAAATCTATCGGTATAGATGTAGGAGTTAAAGTATTTGTTTATACAAGTGATAATCAAAAAATAAAACATATCAATCTTAAAAAGGAGATAGCAAGTGTTATCAAGGCTCAAAAGAGTTTAAGCAGAAAGAAAAAAGGTAGTAGCAATAGAGCAAAAGCAAAAGCAAAACTTGCTAAGAAACATTTAAAGCTAAGAAACAAACGAAATGATTTTCTACATAAAGTATCAAAAAAGCTAAGTGAGAACCAAATTGTGGCAGTAGAAAATCTAAGAATAAAAAACATGTCCAAAAAAGCTAAAGGCTCAATAGAAAACCCAAATACGAGAGCAAGTGCAAAGAGCGGACTTAATCGCTCAATCTTGCAACGATCATGGGGTAAATTCTTTGAACTACTTGAATATAAATTAAAAAGAAATGGAGGACAACTTATAAGAGTTGAACCGAAATATACATCTTTAAAATGTTCAAGATGCGGACATGTTTCAAAAGAGAATAGATTAACACAAGCTAAATTTATCTGCACTAAATGTAGATACACAGTAAATGCAGATTATAATGCAAGTGTTAATATTCTTAATGCGGTAGGGACTACCGTCAAAGCCTCTTAAATATCTAACAGTAGTTGGAGTTCAGAGGAAGCTTCGCCATTTATGGCGGGGTAGTTCACCGATTGGGTAGTTTGCCGAAATGGATATATCAATCTTTTCCATTTTTTCTTTCCTGTATCAAATTATACTTTTAATAAAATTCTCAATTTGCCTTATTTTTTCTTCTGGCAATTTAGGGATATTTATAGCGAAAACTACTTTATTTTTACCTTTTTTGAGTGTTAGCTGTGTTTTGCTTTTGTTATTTGTTCCGATTTTTTTCTTGATTTCTCGGATCAGCCATTTTCGTCCTTGCTCTAGAAATCCAAAATAAAGAGATATTTGGATTTCTTTTATTTTTTCTTGTGGTATCTTTTTGTTCTTTTTAATAGTGTTTGCAAAAGAGTTTATCATTGAAAGTGCAATTATGTCTTTGGTTGATTTATTGTTTCTTAAATCCTTAATTACTTCATCAGGGAGTTGTAATATATTTAAAATTTTATATACAGTTGATCTATCTTTTGCTATTTCTTGAGCAATTTCATCAATGCTTTTATTAAATTCATCTTTATACCTTTTTAGTCCCAGTGCCAACTCTATGATATTTAGATCTTCTCTTTGTAGATTTTCAACAATTGCTTTTGCAGCCAAGCTTCTAATGTCTTGTTTGTCCACAATTATCGTTTTTATTCTTTTTTTATTTAGCAACTCATGAGCCTTGGCTCTTCTATGTCCGGCTACAATATAATATTTACCCTTCTGCTCTGTTGGGGTTGCTACAATAGGTTGGAGAAGGCCGTTTTCTTTTATTGAGTTTGCAAGCTCTTCTACTTCTTTGTCCTTTATTTGCATCCTTGGTTGATATGGATTTTCAACTAAATTTTCTATAGGTAAATCAACTATTTTATTTTCATAGTCATCTATGATTCCTCTTGCAATATTAGCAGCTTTGTTAAATTTTTTTCTTTTTATCTCTTTTAATAATTCATCTGCGCTAAGCTTTTTCTTCTCATCCATTTTTCTATCCTTTTATGAGAGCATTTTGCTTAAATCGTTGTTTAACCTTTTTATTTCTCTCTTAAGTGCTATATAGGCTACAGGATTTGTTTGCATCATCTCTTTTAAATCTATTTTTTTAGTTTCTCTTGTTTTTATTGCATTTGAATATTTAAAATATGTTATTGTACCTAATTTCTCTTTTAAAATAGACTTGAATTTTTCAATAGTTTCTTCCATTTTCTCATCAAAAACATATTTATCGTCTTCTCTTTTTAGCCACTCATTTGTTATTTTATTGACCACTATAGCTATTTTTGGAGATGTACCTATTTCATCAAAATAGTCATTGAGAATTTCTACAAAATCAAATGTAGCATCTTCGCTTAATGTTCCGACTTCAACAGGGGTAATCACATAATCTACTTTATTCATAATATTTACCCACTCTCCAGATAGATTTCCTTTTGTATCTATTATGATATTTTCATATATACTTTCTTCATCTGTTAAGACATCTATGATTTCGTCAATAGTTTCGATGCCACTTTCATTTTCTTGTTTTAAGAGCTCAAAGTCTATAATTTCTCTATAGGGGAAAATTTTAGAAATGTTTCTTTCCTTGTCTAGGTTGATAATAATAGAGTTCGGTAACTCTATTAGACTTGATATGGTAGTTTTGCCTACACCGCCTTTCTCGTTTGCTACTAATATAATATTCTTTTTTGCCGGTTTCATATTTTTTTCTTCCTTTTTTATTTTTGATATCCAACCTCTTAATGAACCGTAGCTTATGGGCTTGCCGATTTCATCACCTAGATAATCAGCAATACTCTTTAGTTCATTTCCTTCTTCTACGGCCTTTAATATTTCATCTCCAAGTAGAGAAATTACCTTGCTGGTAATTTTTTTTGCCTTGATTTTTTTTAGCTTTTTTATTTTGCTTTTTGTAAACATGCCTTATCTCCTGAAAAGAATATTTGCTGAAATCATAACTTTTAATAACTTAGAATAACATTAAATGACATCTAATAACATTATTTGTGCCGGATATTTTTTAATAGCTTCATAAGCAAAAATCCCAATCGTCTTTAGCGGTTGGGTAGTTCACATAAGTATTTTATAACAGAATAACGAATCTTTTTAAAAGATTTGAAAAAAATTAAAAGGAGAGAAAATGATTGTTGCAATTGTCGGACCAAGTGGTTCCGGAAAAACTTATCTCGCAGAAAAATTAAAAGATCATTTCAGGGATAAGATAAAAATTGGACTTTCAGATACAACAAGAAGCCCAAGAGAAGGCGAAGTAGATGGTGTGCACTACAACTTTGTCTCTGTTGCAGAGTTTGAGCAAAAAAGAGATGATGCACAGTATGTAGAACACATAGAGTTTCATGGAAATTATTATGGATTTGATAAAGATGAATTTGTCAACCATAAGCATCAGCCTGTAGTTGTTGTGGTGGAGCCAGATGGACTAAAGGCGTTGGTAGAGCATTTTGGTCCAGAGTATATAGATTGTATATACCTTGATGTTCCCAAAAATGTACGCTTTGGCAGAATGTTAAAAGAGCGTGGAAACAAAGCAGCCAAAGAGAGAATAGAAGATGGAATACAAGAAAGATTTCATCACAATTTTGCAAATCAAAAGATTTATTTTCGGTTATATATGTTAGATGATAACATGAGAGCCTATGATATCTTTTGTGACAAAATAGCTTCTTATTGCTCTTGATTTCCCCTTTTTGGGGGAAGAATAATTTCACAAGAATTTCCCGAGAAAGATTATGAAAGGGGCATTGATATGGCTTGCTTTCTCGGGAAGGATATAAAAATGATAGAAACAATAAAATTATATCAGAACAGTTATTTTTCCACAAATAGTTATCCTTCTTTATGTATTGTCCTCCCGAACAGGAGGAATTCTACTGGAGAACGGTTATTAAAACGGTAATTTCTTTACCTTCATAGTTAAACCAATCTTCAAGATTGCTGACTATACTTTCAATATTGTCAGCTTTTTCTTTTTCAAGCAGAGATTTGTAGAAAGCTTTTACTGCCTCTATATTTGCGAAGCTTTTTGTCTTATCAGGATCAACGATGCCGTTTTTCTGATAAACGATTGTATAAAGATGTTGATTGACATCCAATAATCTATACATCTCAACAGTGTAATGATTATTTTCTGTTTTTACAACAATCTTTTTTTCTTGCTTCGCCATGGAAATAATGGCGTCAGCGATAATCTCACAAGTGTATTCGAGATCATCTTCCCACCAATTGGCAACCAATACCTCTTCTCCATCAGATGTCCAATTATCTAATAGTGGACCACCATCAATTCTTATTGCGTCTGCTTTTTCTAAGCCTCTTTTGAAGTTATCTATTGAATACTTCATTTTTTCTCCTTTTAATTTTTTTAGATCCTCAAAACAAAGATCTATTGCATTATTATAAAAGGAGTTATTTTTTGTTGGTGTTTTTTGCTTATGGTTTGCTTAAATTTGGGGGTGCTGGGTGGTTGGAGTGGCGAAGTTGTGAGGGTTTTAGGAAAAGTGGAACATGTTCCACTTTTTTGGTGGGTCATCCTGGGATGAGAGTGTTAGCCTCCCGGGAGGGAGGAATAAATAAGCACAAAAATTTAAGTTTTGTGCTTTTTGTAATCAGTTTTTAAAAAAGTTAAAACCTTTTTTAAAATTTCTTTTTTCTTCTTTGCAGAAAAAGTAATTATCGGATTAGAGTTTTTAAAAATCCAATTGCCTTCATTATATATTTCTGCTATCCATTTTGTTCCGCCGTCATAAACCCTCCCAAACATTATTTCTTTGTGGGTTTTAGATAAAAGGTTGATAATTTTTTTCACTTTTGCTCCTTTTATTTTTTTTATCTTTGAAAATCAAAGATTTGTTCACTCTATTGTAAAAAAGGCTAAATATGTATGATTTTTTGCGAGATTAGTTCTTTTGCTTGTTGCAATATCTCTCTTGCAGTGTTCATGTAATTATCCGGAAGCTTGCTAACTATATGATCAATTTGGGAGATGATGGTATCCCCGTCATAATATATTCCAACTGCCACTATCATAAAAAATAGGAAACTTAGAGATAGAATGCCATCTTTTACATTTTTAAAATCTTGGGTAGAGGGTATTGATCCCCACAGCATTTCTACTGCAATAAGCAAAACAATTATTCCTTTAATAGAGAGAACAAAATTATAATTTACATGTAGATGGCTAAAATCCACAAGGGTATTAATGATATGGAAATAATATAGCATAAACCAAGAGAGAGGTATAAGTAGTAATGGTGCCAAGTTTATAGGTATATGTAGCATTTTTAATTTTGGAACATATCCAACACTTCCATATATTATCTCTGCAGGATTATTGTCATCCCATTTTATTTTTGGTATCAGATTAAAACTTGTAATCTTTGAGAGTGTTAAAATGGCTATTAAAAAGTGCATAAGTTCGTGCATTGTAGTAGCCGGCAATACAAATAAAGATTTTAGCCATAATTTAATATAAACTTTTATTTTTTCAAACATTCTCTAGTGAACTTCTATCATTAGAAAATTAAAGTTATCTACCGCTGAAGACAATCGAAAAGCCACAAAAATAGTTTCTTCGTCTACTACTTCGTATGTATATTTTTTCCCTAAATTTCTCATCTTTCCTCCTTTTGTTTTAAAATAGCCACTCTATTTTTTCTACCAGCCATTTGTATTTTTTATGGTTTAAAACAATATAAAAAAAGCCCACTAAAAGAATCATGGGCAGAATTGTTTTATAACCGCCTATCATGGCCAATAAGATAAAAATAGCAATCAGTATGAGATATTTTATTTTTGGATTAGATTCGTAAAACGGGAACATTTGCAAATACCTTTTTTTAAAAAGAAGTATAGCAAAAATATCCAATAACCAAAAACAACAACACCTCATCGCAACCATGTTAACTATTGTAAAGCAGGTGTATAATCAACTTCAAATGGTATATATATATTATCAGTTAATTCTACAGTTTTATCTCTATATTTTGGCAATAATCTTGACTCTATTTTTCCAAATTTATTTTGATAAATTCCACATATATCGTCTTTTACTGAAATAACATCTGAAAAATTAAAATCTACTTGACATACTGCTTGTATTATATTGTCCAACAAGATAATGCCTTCTCCTCCAATATCTCTTTCAATATTATTTTGATCTATGATATACATTGCATCATCATCTTGTTTTGCTAAATCTTTTAGCCATTTCCACTGTTTAATCAGTTTTTCTTTTTCTTTTTTATTCTCGACCAAATTTATCAATTTTATATACTGATCAATTTTAAAATAATCGTGTGGTATAGTTACATCGCCTATGGTCAGATATTCCTCTTTTATTTTATCAAACAAGGTTATGGTATATTTTTTTGTGTTAATTGATACAGTTGTTTCTTCTATTCTCCATCTTTTGTTAACTTTTATAAATATATCGACAAGTAAACTTTTTTTTGGCTTTTCAGTTTTGCAAGAAAACTTTTCTTCCAAAAGAGAATGAATTTTTTCTTTTAACTCTTCTACTGTTAATGGTTTATATGTATTGTGCATAATCTCTTGTGGATGATAAAGACTAATTTGACCAAGAAAATCAACTTTATATCTATGCTTTGTAGCGTTATAAATTGACATGTACTTTAAATACTGCAATTCTTCATTTTTTGCATATAGCAGCTCGGGAACTTCATACATATCTTCAATTTCCTTTATTGCTCTTTGCATTATTTGTTCTTGCTGCTCTCCTTGTATTGTTGTTTTTATATGTCCGCTATCTGAATGTAACAGGTTATGCAAATTCTTTTCATATATGGCATCTTGTATGATGTGGTTTGTTATACCGTTTTGGTAAAACTTTTCAAGATCCTCTGTATCCAAACCTATTTTTTGAGTCAATATCCAAGTAACCATTGAAATAAACCTTATGGCATCTTCGGCTTTAATTCTTTGAACGCTTCTTTTGGAAAGACCAAAATTTTCTGCAACTAATTCTATGTGATCCATTTTTTATCCTTTGTTTAGAATTTGACGAATTATATCATAAAAATATATTTTTATGCAAGTTTTGACAAATAATATTAATATTAAGCTATAAATATGACAAATCTGTCATAACATTATATAATTATGGAGTAAATAAAAAGTTAAAAGGAGATGAGGTGGAAACAAAGATTCAAAATTCAATTGATGAGATAAAAGAGATATATTTAACTGATAACAAACCTCTTTATGTAGCTTATAGCGGCGGAAAAGATTCTACTGTTGTTTTGGATATAGTTGTTAAGGCAATAAAACAGATAGAGGCTCATAAAAGAGACAAAGAGGTGTTTGTTCTGTTTAGTGATACTCTTCTGGAAATGCCACCTGTAATAGACCAAATCAAAGATTCCATAAGAAGTTTTAAAAATTATTGTGGAAAAGAGGATTTGCCAATTGTGTTTAAACAGGTAGAACCTGAATTGTATAATACTTTTTGGAGTAAACTAATCGGTATCGGCTACACATTACCAAGAAGAGATTATAGATGGTGTACAGATAGAATGAAAATAACACCTATGCAAAAAGCAGTAAAAGAGATAGTGGACAGATATGAGGGATATATAGCAGTTACCGGAGCAAGAAAAGATGAAAGCGAAGATCGCAGAAAAAGACTTGAGAAAAATGCAATAGATGGCTATTTACATCTTAAAAAACATAGTGAGCCAAATTGTAAACTTTTGGCTCCAATTGAGGATTTTACTACAAAAGAGGTTTGGGATTATGTATACTATAAAACAGAGAGTTGGGTTAAAAAAGAGTCTTTAGGCACAATATATAGTAGTGCTGCCGGTGATGACGAAGAGTGTACAACAATATTAGAAGGTGGAGAATTGGGCAATAATCCTGGTTGCTCAAAAAGTGCAAGATTTGGATGCATGATTTGCCCTTTGTTTGAAAAGGATAAAACTCTTAATAACTTGTCTGAAGAGCATGCATATTTATCAATCATCGAGGAGTTTAGAAATTGGTTGGTCCAGTTTAGAGATGGGCATTGGGATAAAAGAGATGTCTACAATCATAGAGATTTTAGAAAAATTGAATATAACAAGGATAATCATAGAAAAGGAATGGTGTCTCCCGGTGGATATACTTTAGAGTTTAGAATTGAAATTCTCAAGAGGCTTCTTAAGATGCAAGATGAGGTGAGAGCAGTAAAGCCTGATTTTCAAATCATAACAAAAGAGGAGCTTGAATTTATCCAAGATAGATGGCTCAAAGAGGGTGATTTAAACTTGAGTGCTGTTGAGCTTGCAGCTCATAGCGGGATTGAAGTTAGCTATGATACTGATCTTCATAAAAAGATAAAATTATTAGCTGCATTGCAAAAAATTGAAGATGCTTCTATGTATGGGACGCTATCATATTATTCAAGCCAGTATCACAATAATAGGTATTATGCACAATTGGTTTGCCAACTTGACGAGATGGCTGGCAATGCAGAAGAGTATGTCTATGCGTTAAGTGGTTTGTCTGAGACGATAAGTCAACAAGAAGCAGTCGAGCTTGTTTTGACATTGCCTGTAGAAACTAAGCAATATTATCCGACTCCCGATATTGAAAAAATAAGAAGAAAAGAGTGGGAGAGGGATGAGATTAATATTGTAACAGTAGAGAATCTTATTGCAAGAAGGGAAATTACAGCTCCAGATCAGCGAAATCTTTTTGGTTACGAGGGAGAATGGGCAGAGGAATTTAACAAAATAGAGAGTCTGCAAGACAATGATTACAATTGGGAAGAGGATCCAAACTTATCTTTTGACGATAAAATTGCCATTTTGGAAGATGCAATAGATTTTAGACGAAAAGAGATAAAAGCAGAAAGGCGGATTTGTGGCGGTTTTTCGCTATAGTTGTTATAATTATAGAAAAATAAAATGGAAGTAAGACGATATGTTTGCATTAACCGATGAACAAAACCTCATCTTAAATACTATAAAGGCTGGTGAGGATGTAATAAAGATTAATGCTTTTGCCGGCACCGGCAAGACTACGACCTTGCTGACGATAGCAAAAGAGCTTAAGCAGAAAAAGATATTATATTTAGCTTTTAACAAATCCATACAGTTAGAGGCTGAAGCGAAATTTCCGCCTAATACACTTGTAAAAACAACACATGCACTTGCTTACGGGCAGATTGTTTATAGGCAGGGATATGGTTTTCCAAGAAGCAATTATAGGCCAAGAGAGGTAGCTGAACTATTTTCTATTGATGAGAATATAGCAAAGATTGCTTTGATTATTTTTGAGAATTTTTGTAATAGTGCAAGTAGTGGGATTAGTGTTGATGAAGTAGATAGTGGTGATAGTATTCAAACTCAAGCCAGAATTTGTGCAAAAATGATTTTTGATTGGATGCTAAAAAAAGATTTGCAGATTACTCATGGTTTTTATTTAAAAGCATTTCAACTTGGATTATTAAATGGTTCAATAAAGATGAGACCTTACGACCTCATCATGTTAGATGAGGCACAAGATACCAATGATGTTACATTGTCCATTTTTTACAATTTACCCGCCAAACAAAAGATTATTGTGGGGGATAAGCATCAGCAGATCTATTCATTTAGAGGTAGTGTTAATGCTATGAAAAAAGTTAAGGCTAAAATTCTGAATTTGACTAAAAGCTTCAGATTTAATTCTTCAATTGCAAATAGTGCTACTTTTTTTCTCTCAACCTTTAAAGGAGAAAAAGCTATTATAAAGGGAACAGATAGAGATATTGAATTTTATAAAAACAAAGCATATATTTCAAGGACAAATGCTTTGCTTATAAGAGAAATGGCAAAAAGCATAGAGGATGAGGTCTTTTTTAAAACTGTACGCGAGCCGTATGCTATTTTTGGGTTATGCCTTAATATTCTAAAGTTAGCAAATGGGAAAATAGACAAAATTGACAAGAGTTATAGTTTTTTAAAATATTATCATAGAGATTTTATTGATACCGGGAGAGAAGAAATACTGACTTTTTTAAAAGAAAAAGGAGAAGAGCTTGAAGATGTAGAATTAGTTACAGCTGCTCAAATTGTTGGAGAGTTTTGGGGGAGAATTAAAGATTTTTATAAAATTGCTGCTAAAAATTATGAATTAAAGAAAGATTGCAATCTATTTTTTACAACTGCACATACATCCAAGGGATTAGAATGGGACGAGGTGGAGATTTTAGAGGACTTTGATATAGAAAGAGCAGTGGCTAAATATTTTGTGGAAACCGGTTTTCCTATAGAGGAAGAAAATTTATTATCTCTTTTTAGAGATAGCATTGAGTATGGGTCTGTAAAACAAGAGATAATAGATGAATTTAATTTGTATTATGTAGCAATTACGAGAGCAAAATATGAAGTAACTGATAAATCAAAGCTTTACGATAAGCTTTTAGAAGAGGATGAGGTGGAGATTAACCGCTCCATTGAGAAGATTGCTTTAGATATGATAGAAAAAGAGGAGAAGGCATCAAAATGATTGTGTCTCCTGTATCCAAATTTTCCCTTTTGTATAAAAGCAAGCTTCTTCTTTTACTTCACGAACAGCTTGTTCATAGTCTGCATTTTGTGCTAATTTTTCCTCAAGACGATTTGCAATAAAAGTATATCTTAAATCGGTTGGAACAATTTTACTATCCCCAGTAACTTTTTTTAATATTTTACTATATGTATTTTGAGATGGTAAAGGTATTTTTTTGTGATATAAAATTTGTATTTTTTCTAACAAATAAGGAGATATTGTTTTTGGCGAATAATATTGTCCTCCTTGTCCTCTAACTCCAGTGATTTTACCTTTTTTGATATATTTTGTTGGATTTTTAACTATTTCAAAAGCCTCTCCTGTTCTGAACCCAAATGTTAATTGCAATTGTGCTATAGCCGCACAAGCTTGATTTATTTTTTCAATATCTGCTAACAACTCAATTAGTGGGAATGTTATTTTTCTATCTATTGCCCTATTGATGGGGTCAAGATATTCATTTTTATTTTTTAATTCCTTGCGGGATTGATGTATTTTATATAACATTATATCTATCGCTCTATCTATACCTTCATCTATAGCAATATTAGCTTGTCTAAGAGCTTTAGTCATAGTATTCCACCCGGAAATATAATCTTTTTTTGTTTTAAGCGATAAGGAATCCGTTCTTTCTTGGAAAAACTGAAGCATTAGATCCATATCTCCCATCCAAATGTTAAGCTTTCCCGTAAGGTTATTTTTTTCTGCAAAATTTTTAAAATCTCGCAGATACATTTCCCTTTTTTTTGCTAACCCATCCGAGTGTGTAAAATGATCTGTTCCCCCATGCCTGCCTTGTCTAAATTGTGCTAATCTACAAAAAGCATCTTTTGCTTGTTTGTTAAAATTTCCACCTCTTAAATTTGCCATTTAACTTCCTTTGCTAAATAAATTTATCATAATGTTTTAAAAGAGTATAAATTTCTAAATCAGAAAAGTTACTATCAATCTCTTTAATAACCTTTTCTTTCCTTTATATTAAAATAGTGATGTTTTTATATTATACCTCTCAAAATTTAAGATATAAAATTTTTTCTATAC
>JALUWO010000084.1 GCA_027019405.1 Candidatus Altimarinota bacterium
TTTATAGGTCATTTATGTGTTAGGATTTTATCAAATGCATCATCAATTTCTAAGCCAGTGTTATTTGGGATATTATTGATCGCATTTTGTACTTTTATTTTTGCTTCTTCAAAAGATATACTATCTCCATAATCCTCAGAAACAGCAACCTTATCTTTTGGTAAAATTTCTAAAAGTCCCATAAATTTATCAAATATTGAATCATCGATTTTTAATCGTAATGTATGCATAATAAATCTCCAATAATTTTAGTGTTAATATTATAGCTAATGTTTATTTTTGTAGAGCTAAACTTATGGCTTTCCTTAAACATAATCACAATTCTCTTGAAAATTATATTTCCCCATCTTCTTCAGATTTTTTATTAAATTTACAGGTATAAAGGTAATCAATTAAATCAGAATGATTAATTTCATTTTTTTTGTATAGCCAAGACACAAATGGAATAATCACAGCATCATGTGAAATAAATAATACGTTCTCACTAAATGAGTGGATAAAAGAATTAAGCTCGAGAGAAGCCGATTCTATATGATTAAATCCAGGAAGTATTTTCTTTCTAAGTTGCATATTAATAATGTCAAGTAAAGAAAAATTATTGAAAACTTCCATTGCCTTTTTATCATCACTGATATAAACACCAGGGTTACCAAGTTTAATTGATTTAACTATTGGAATATTATATTTTAATCCAACTACAATAGATTGAGCGGTTTGCACACACCTATGAATAGGACTTGTAACTATTTTGTCAATATGAATATTTTGTGAACGTAATTCTTGTCCATATTTTTTTGCATCTATAATACCCTTTTCGGTTAAGTTGGCATGAACACCTGAATCAGTTTTTTCTGCATGTCTTATTAGATATTTCATTTTATAATCTTTATTACTGATATTAAATTATTTGAAGAATATACATTTACTCTTTTTAGATGGGCACTAGTGATGATAGTATCAAAATCATCTAAACTTCTTTCATAACCTCCAAGAAAACTTAATAAATGGAATGATAATGTATGCCCTTTATCTATTGAAGAATAATTTGGGACAATAGTCTCAAATAAATATAGAGTACTCTTGCGTGACATATTTTGGGCAATATTTAATAAAATTTTTATTGCATGTTCATCATCCCAGTCATGAAGAACTCTGCTTACAATAAATACATCACTTTGAATATAAAAAGGTTGAAAAAAATTAATTGGAATGAATGTATGATCTGTAGTAGTTTGAAATTTATCTGCTAAAATTGTAGTGATATTATGATTTAGTTGTTTAATTGAGCTTAATAAAGATCCATTTCCCCCTCCAATATCACACACTGTTTCATTTGAAAGATTTAATTTTTGAATTAAATCAGAGTAATCATTAGTATAGTATGCATTTAATTTAAATGTAATTTCTTGTAGAGATTTATTATCTTGAAGATATTCAAAAAAAGGTTTCTTATAAATCTGACTAAATACCTCATTTCCAGATTTTAATGAATTTATTAGTCTAGTACTAACTTTAAAGGGTAAATCTTGCCAGTAAAGAATTAATGGTTTAAGTTCATTTTCTAATATATTACCTTTTTTGGTCAGAGTATAATTTTTGTCAATAATGTTTTCAACATATAGCCACCGAAAAATTATTTTTTTGGATACTGTAGGTAAATTGATATTTACATTATTTTGTAAATTTTTTAATATATCTAATTTTAAAATTGCAAATAATATTTGATATTTGAAATATCCAAATGATTCGTCAAGTATTCTATTTTTATCAATGACTTCCTTTGTTATACATAATGCATCAAGTGTTTTTTCTTCAACAATTATCTTTTGATTATTATGTTTTGTTGCTAGTGCGGCAGCATTATAAAAAGGCTCAAGTTTTTGATATCTATCCGGGTATAACTCATCTCCTTTTTTGTTGATATGAAAATACCCATTTTTGTCTTTGGCGATAGCATAACTTTTATGATAGACATCCAATTCATCAAAAAATTTATTGTGGATTAGAATTCCAGCTCTATCAATATGTGTTGCTTTACCTTCATGATTTGTAACAACTGCAATTGAGTATTTAAAATCACCAACATAATTATAGTTTTCTAAATAAGGACGATTACCATTTATATTTATATGAAAATAGTTATTGTTAAAATCTCTTACTGTACATAACCCTTCCTGAAAATTGCCTACCCATGCAAATCTTTTAGCATATATTTCATGACCATTTCTATCAATGTGAAACCAACCAGAATCATCACAAACTGAGGCTATACCTTCATAAAAACCATATGCTTTTCTAAATACTCTGTCAAATTGTATTTTATTGGAGATATTTATAAAGAATGCCTGATCATTATCTTCCACTGGAGCAATATCATCATGAAAACTCATGACTTTTGTATATCTGGTTGCATATAAAGGTTTACCATTTTTAAGATGATGTGTTTCATCAAAAGAAATTGTAATCATTTAGTATCTCAATGAACATTCTTTACAAACATTATGATCTTTATATGTTTGTAAAATATTGCTATATTCGGGAGAATTGAACATATCTATAATAGAAATATCTTTTATATTCCCCCATTGACCTAAAGTAATACGTTTATTTGAAGGAGCACAACATATATTAAAAGTTCCCTCATGGTCTACCCACAATTCCTTTCCTAAAAAGGGGCATTCTCCTTTTGCATCCAATTCATCATTATAAATATCTATTTTGTTAAAATTTACCAATGTTATCTGATTCTTATACTTGGAAACTTTATCAATAAATTGATTCCAACGTTCAATACTATATTTATTTCTTTGTAAGGATTCACTTTGGACTTCTTGAAATGTTATCCATAGTTGATGTCCTTTTACACGATTTATCTTATGCTCAATTGCAAAAATTATTAACTTTTCCAACTCATCCAAATTGGATTCTAAAAACGTTACCTGTAAAGTAATAGAGACATCAGGTTTTATAGCGTCTCTTAGTTTAACAAATTTTTTAATATCATCTATCTTGCATATTGTATTATCATTAGGCATTATTTTTTCATTTATAGTGGCGTCTAATGCATTTATAGAAATTTTTATATCACTGATGTTACGATAATCAAAATCTTTGAATTTACAGAAAGTAACATTGCAAAATTCTATTGGTATTGATAATGCTTAGCAGAAGGTATGCAAAAATTACAAGATATATACATCAATTTTCTACT
>JALUWO010000085.1 GCA_027019405.1 Candidatus Altimarinota bacterium
GACTATGAAGATATAGAAAGAGAGCTTGTTGAACAGGGATATAATTTAGGAGATATTGAGTGGATGGAAATCAGTACACATTCACTAAAAATGTTAGGTATGCAAATATTTGAAAATATATAGAGAAATTATATAAACCTTAAAATTTTCTAAAAAGAAAAGGTAAGTAAAGTAAAAAGTAATAGTAATAGTATAGTATAGTAACATGATAGTAAAGTAATAGTAACTATATAGTAAAGTGATAGTTACTATATAGTTACTATCTATATTATATTTATACTAAAAATATAACGATACCTATCCGTCTGCGGAGCAGACGGAAGAACCAAGGAGAGATAGTCACATCATTAAAGAATTTAAACTAATAGAATACTAAACAGATAATTTATTATCTTTTAAGTATAAAAATAGTATAATTATAATATCTTATGAAAGGAGAGCCAAATATGCAGAGCAAGAAGAAATCTAGCAATAAAGTTGCTAAAACACTTCTACTCGATGTCAAGACAATAGACATACTTAAAGAATATAGTGAAGTTAATTTCGGAAGCAATTCAATGAGTATGGCTGTTAGAGCAATGGCAAGAAAATGGAAGAAACAACAAGAAAAACAAGAAAAATTTTAAAAACTTTCTTTAATTACAATGGAAAAAAAGTTGATGATTTTATTTCATTCTCAAAACTATCAAGAACAGACAGAAAAATATCTATACAATTAACATTAGGATACTCTGAAACGAATAATGCGATCAAATCAAATGCAGTATTATTCGATAAAGATGAAAGAGAAGATGTTGCAATTATAGAAAAAATATTTGATGATTATTTAGATATGAAACAAAAAGGAAGAAGTAAAAAATCTATAAAACAAATATTAAATGAACAGGATACATCACCAAGTGGTTCTATATTTAGCAATAAAGAAAATAAGGAGAAGGTAGGATGGTAGGCATAGAAGAAACAGTTAAATATGTTAAAGCTAAAGCCGATAGAGAAATAGATGATTTTCTTATAAGAAATGTAGCTCATTGGTTCTGGAGCATACTAGCAAACAGAAAAAGAAAACATATAGTATATGGTTCAGAGAAAAAAATACCAAATTATTTTGGAATAGTTTTAGCTCCGAGTAATATAGGAAAAAGTTGGATATTAAAACAATTTATAAATTTAATAGAACCAACTAAATATGAAAAAAGAGTAAAAAAAGCTTGGGGAATAAACAATAAAGACCAAGAAGGCAAAACAATTAGTGTGTCAAGAGAAAGAGATATAAAATGTTTTGTACCGTTTGATAACACTTCAACAGAACAAGGAATACAAAAAGTAGGTGAAGCATATTCAACAGCAATGTGCGGTTCTGTTAATTTTATAAATGAAGAAATGTTCGCAACAGCAAATGATGCAATATTAAATAAATTATATACTGCATACGATGGAATTTATCAAGCTCCACAAATATTAGGAGATAACGAAAAATTAAGCTATCAAGATGCTTATGATGTTCCAACAAATATGCTTGGATTAACAGCATTGTCTGTAGTTCTTGACGATAAACAAAAGATGAAAAATTTTATAACAAAATTAAAACAAGGTTTATTTAGAAGATCATTTGTTACAATGTCTTTAAAGCAAGGAAAAGTTAAAGTACCAAATTTATATGAAATTAATGAAAATATAAAAGATTTAATTTTTGGTAAATATGAAAAAGATATGAGTAATATAGTTAAAATGTCAGATGAAGCATCAAAACTGTTTTTAGATATAAGAGAAAAGATACAGAACCAACAAGGGGAACAGTATTCAGATTTACAAGATCCATATAAAACATTAAAACTTGCAGGAATAAGGGCATATTCTCGTGGTTCTTCAATAATAGAAGTATCTGATATAGAATATGCAGAAAATTTTAGAGAAAAAACTCATCAAATGGCAGTAGATTTTACTGATTTAAAAAATACATTTGCAAACGCATATAGAGTTATGATTAAACAAGAAGTAAACCTAATGGTATTAAAAAAATTAGGAATAGTAGAAGATAATTTTAGCAAGAAAAGGTTTGATGATTTATTGTCTGATATTGAAGAATATTGTGCAATCCATAATGCAATGTTAATTAAAAAAACTAATCAAATAGGTGGTACAATTTATAAAATAGAACCAGTTGTTCAAACTAAAAAGATAAGATTTGGTTATTATAATTTAAAAGATGAAAATCAAAAAAGTATAGGAAATATTACAAATACTGGATTTGGAGATTTCAATGAAAAATTAGCAAAATATATGAGTGGTAAAGGAATTACTTTATGGACTTTTAACGAAAAAAGAACCACGGGGGCTACAAATAGAACTAAAGATAATGCAATAGACAGCTATATGATTTGCTTTGATTTTGAAGAACAAATAAATAAAGAAACTGGTGAAGTATTTTATATGTCAATAATAGAAGCAAAACAATTGTTTATGGATTTTGAATATATATTAAGAACATCAAAAAGCCATGGCAAAAATGGGAAAGATAGATTTCATATATATATTCCATATACTCATAAAATGGAATTAGATGCTGAAACATATTCTAAAACATATAAAAATATTGCTAAGAGATTTGGAATTTTAAATTATATAGATAAAAGTACAAGTCATAGAGCTTCTTGGTTCAGAGAAGCTTTTAAGCCTGCTATATGTGAATATCATAACGGTAAACAATTAGATTACAGATGCTGTGTGCCAGACACAAAGAATGGTGAAAAAATTGAAAAAGGTTATGACAATGTTCAAAATGTAGAGTTTAGAAACTTTAGATTAAAAAGATACCTTGAAAAAATATTGGGAGATTTAGTTGGCGGAAAAAGAGATAATTCAATAAATGCTTTTGTATATACTGCAATGAATGATATAAAAGCAGAACCAAAAGAAATAGAAAAAGCTTTAAATATCATTGAGCAAACTATTGAGTTTGATAACTCTTTTACAAAAAAAGATATGCAAAAATTTTATAAAAGGATAAACAAATGAAAATTACAATATTTATATATGATAATTTTAAAATCATATCAAGAAGAATAGATTATGATATGTTGGATGATATATTATTAGATGACTATCAAGGCAAAGATACAGTTTATATGGTTGCAAAAAATGCAAATACAAATGAAGAGTTAGAGAAATATTATGAAGAATTTAAAAAAAGAATACACAGATAATTAT
>JALUWO010000086.1 GCA_027019405.1 Candidatus Altimarinota bacterium
AAAAATCTGGTAAAATATGAAAAATATTAAAACTTTCAGGACAAACAACTGTAGAATGAATATCTTTATGAGCATTATGATGAGCCATTAATGTAACTTTTGATTGATGAGAATGGACTACTCAAGATTTTGTAGAATGATTTATAATGGCAGCAATGTTTAAAATTATGTGAAAATGAACTAATTTTACTATTAAAAAAATTAATTGAAAAATTGAAGTTGGAACAAAAACTGAAAATATATCAAATTCACCCTCTACAGAATATTATCAATGAAAAAAATATAAATACAAATTTGAAAATTGAAAATGGTATAATATTGACACATGAAAAGAATTAAAAAATAAGCCTAAAAATATAGAAAAAATTGAAAAAAATATAATAAAATGAACTGCATCAACTCCAGTAGAATTCTATAAAAATCCTAAAACTTGAGAAACTTATACAAGAACATTAGATTGAACTTATTTTAATTCAAAAGGAGAAATAGTTTATAAAAAATGAATAGATTTTATAAATAATAAAAAAATAGATCCTGATTTTTTACAAAAAATTGAAAAAATAGAAAAACCAATAAATTATAAATGGTCTACTGAAGCACCAATAGATAAAGATGCAAAATCTATAAATAAATATTGAACAAAAACTAGTAATAAAGAAGAACCTACAAATGAAACATGAAAAGATAATTCATCAAATAAAGAAAATGTAAAAAAAGTTGAAAATAATATACATAAATTATTTATAAAAGATTTTGATGATTTTTTTCCTAAAAAATTATTTTGAAAATATGATACAAAAACTCTTAGCCTTGAGAATTCATCTTGAGAAAAAATAGAAATAAAAAGATGGACAGATTGACAATTTACTATAGAAGGAGAAACAGATAAACTTTATTCTAGAAAAGAAATACTAGAAAAAATAAAAAATGATTATCCTGATTATGAAAATAATTTCATAAAAGAAAAAGCTAGGAATAAATATCATAAAATAAAAGATAGTAAGGAAACTTTTATAACTGATTGATGGGCTTTAAGACCAAATGAAAAAATTACAGAAAGATGATTAGAAGTAAAAGAATGATGAAAATTTAGACCTGCTACTCAAGAAGAAATAAATGAATTTTTAAATAATAATAAAAAAATTGAAAAACTATTAAATGAATCTCTAGAACAAAAAATAAAAACTGATATAAAAGATAATTGACTTAAAGAAGCATTATTAAAAAACAAATGAGCTCTTATAAAAGATATATTTTTATGAAAAAAATATTTTAATTTATGGTTTCCTGCACTAATAACAATAGGAGAAATTCATGATAAAAAAGATTTTAATTTAAGTATGTTTTTAAAAGAATTTAGCATAGCATATTTAGGTAGTGCTGCTTTAAATTGAGCTTTTATGTTAAGTATTTGATGATTAAAATTAGTTTTTTCCTCAAAACCTATAAAAACAGTAGGAAAATTCATAAAAAATAATTGGTGAAAAATATTAATTATACCAGCTTGAGTATACTGATGATATCAAACATATATATATGAAAAAACACACTAATTAGTGTGTTTTTTGCTTTATAGTAAATAATATGATAAAATAATAAAAATAATTATTAAATAATAAATTTTATGAATCCAAATCTAAAATCAAATGAAATATTACAAAGCTCTCCTGATGAAAAAATAACAATAAATTCAATTGAAGATTTAGAAAAAAAATTAAATACTAAAAATCTTCCAGATAGCTTAAAATCATATTTTTCTGAACCAATACAAACAACAAGATGAGATCTTGAAGAACTTAGAAAAAAATATATGACAGAAAAACCTGATTTAAAAACTATTAAAGCTTTTTTAGAAAAATCTAGAAATTCTATTTTAGAAAAATCTAAACTTAAATTAAACCAAGTAAAAAAAGTTACATGAAATATAAAGGAATCAATGAAATTTGAAGCTAAAAAAATAGCTGAATGAAAAGAAAAATGAAAAGAAGCTGATAGTTTAATAAATAATGCATTTGAAAAACCTAAAAAAGTAATTGATAAATTATGAAATTCTGAAACTGCTAAAAAAGCTAAAAAAACAGTAACACAAGCAGCTAAAAAAGCTAAAGAAACAACTAAAAAAGGAGTTGAAGCTGTTAAAAAATCAAAATGATTTATAAATTTTATTGATTGATTAGAAAAATTAAAAAAAGAATGATGATTATTAGGATTTTTTGCTACAATAGCATTATTTATACTTTGAATTTTTGGATTTACTAAAGAAAAATTAAAGAAAAAAGCTGAAGAAAAAACAAATGAAGTTTTGAAATGAAAAGAAGCTGAAAAAGTAAAAAAAGAAGTAGTAGAAAGAATAAAAACAGATATTTTAAAAATAGATAAATTACAAGATCCTATAATAAAAGCTGAGCTAGAAAAAATCATAAATGATCCAAATATAATAAGTGAGACAAATCTTATAAAACTACAAAAAAAATTAAAAGAAAATTGAAAACTTACTCTTTTAGACTTAAAATATATTTTATGAGAGAAAAAATTTAGACAACTTCAAAAAGAAATTTTTTCTCCAGAAATGAGAACCTATTTAAAAGCAAAAGCTGAAAAAACAATTGTTGATAAAATATATAAAACTTACAATCTTGATTTAAATAAAGAAAAAAGAGTTCAATTAGAAAAATTAGTCTGAAAATATATAAATGTAGATAACTTTTTTGAATTAGAAAACAAATTAAAAACAAAAGGTGTTAATTTAGCTGATGTATTATGAGCTACATTTTCTCAATGATGAGATATTGCTTTATTTATGATAGAGGCAGTATGAAAATGAATTATTGGTCCATGAAAATTAATGATTTATGCTAGTAAAAAATGAGCAGAAACTGTATCACTATGATTAGCTTGACTATGAGTAAAATCTGATATAAGTTTTGATAAATTCAGAGAAGAAGTACAAAATATGAATTCTATTGAAAGATGATTATTATTGTGAACATTATATAGACATACTTGATTTTTATCTACAATACTTTGAGAAATAGCTTGAACATCTTCAAGATTATTAATAGAATGAATGTCTTCAACTCCTGTAAGTTCATTTAAAGCAGGATTAGCTTGACTTTGAAGTGATATTTCTAGAAAAAATGAAATCTTCTCAAAATTGGAATCAATATTTTGAAAATCAGCATGAGAAGAAGTGATAAAAGATAGTTTAGCACAAATAAAAACCTTAAAAACAAATAATGAAATTATTAGGCTTTTAAATCAAAGTAATAATAATGTTGATACATTTAAAAAATTACTATCTTGATTAAATACTAATGAATATGATAAAAATATAATAGAAATCATAAAAGATTTAGATAACTCAGATTTTACTAAATTTAGAGAAAAAATATCAGAAAAAGTAATTAATTTAAAAAATATATGAATCTCAAAAAATATTAAAAATAAATTATCTCAATTACATTTCCCAATTGAAAAATTTGAATATGAATTTTATCAAAATACTGATAATATTTTAAAATACCAAAGAGAAGCTATAAAAAGCTGAACACTCTCAAAAGCATGAAAATTTTTAACTAAATTATGAGAAATACAATGATATTCCCATTTATCAAGAGATTTAGAAAAACTTCATTTTGAAAATTTAAGTAAAGAACAAGCTCTTACTAAAATGCAAGCATTAAAAAAACTATTTCTAGATTTTCCAGAACTTTCAAGAAGTTTCTTCTGAGCTATTCCTGAAATTGGATTTTTCTGACTAGCATTAGCATGAAAAAAAGAAGATGAATCATTTTATGATACAATGTTTGATACACTACTTTATATGACACCTATTATAGGACCAGTAAAAATGATACTTTCTTCAAAAGTAAGTTTAAATGAAAAGTGATTTCAATGGTATAATCTAGCAGAATGATGAGCTGGTATAGCTCTACTATGAATAGATGCAAGTTATGTTTGAAAAACAATTTTAAGTTGATGAAATTGAACTGAAAAATTTTTAAAAATTTGAAGTCATATTCTAAAACCAGTGACTTGAACATTTAAATTTTGAATAGATAGTTATAAAATGTGAAAAAACCTTTATGATGTAGTAAAAGCAGAATGAAAAATAAATTGGTGAAAACTTTGAGAAAAATCTCTTGAAGCAATAAAAAAATTATTAAACATAAAAAATAAATACCTAATAGCTATTTGAATATTAAGTATATGATGATATATATGACATGAGATTTTTAAAGATGATATTTCAGATGATTATAAAGAATTATTAGATAAATGAATTATTGATAAACAATGAAATATAAAAGATTATGAAAAATTAAAAGAAGAATATGATAAAATGGATTCAAAAGAAAAAGAATCAATAATAGAAATTATATTTTTAATGGCTAGTGTTCCAACAAGTTGATTAGAATTTAAAATAAGTTGAAATAATTTAAATATTATATCTCATAACAAAACAATTCAATCAGACTGGATTTTAAAAGATCCTGAATGAAAAATACTAAAAGCTCTTGATATAATTTGATTTTCAGCTGATACAATCAACTTCAAATATGAAAAACCTGAATAAAATCAGGTTTTTTTTGACTAATAATTTTAAAATATATAATATACAAAATTTAAATATAAAATTATAAATAAAATGAAACTTTCAGAATTTAACTACAATCTTCCAGAAGAATTAATTGCCCAAACTCCAAGTACACCAAGAGATCATTCAAAACTTATGATTTTAGATAGTAAAAAACAAGAAATAAAAGATAAGCATTTTTATGATATATTAGATGAACTATGAGAAAATGATGTATTAGTATTAAATAAAACAAAAGTAATAAATGCAAGACTTCATTTTAGGCTTGAAAACTGAAAAATATGAGAAATATTACTACATAAACAACTTTGAGAAAAAACTTGGGATTGCCTAGTATATCCCTGAAAAAAACTAAAACCTTGAAAAGAAATAAAATTTTATTTAGATCAAGAGAATTTAAATTTTTGATTTAGTGAATGAAAACTGTCTGAATCCCAATCTATGATTGGTTGAGTTTTTGATTGAACTAAATTAAACAATTTAAATCCTCCAATATTAAAAGCAGAAATTAAAGAAATATCTGAAAAATGAAGAATTATAGAATTTGATAAATGATGAATAGAATTCCTTGAAATAATAAATAAAATCTGAGAAATTCCACTTCCTCCATATATAAAAGAAAAACTAGATAACCCAGATAGATATCAAACAATTTGGGCTGAAACTGAAGGTTCAGCAGCAGCTCCTACTGCTAGTTTACATTTTACTACTGAATTATTAGAAAAATTAAAACAAAAAGGAGTAATAATAGAAAAAGTTTTACTCCATATATGACTTTGAACTTTTATGCCTGTTTCTACAGATAATATAAAAGATCATAAAATGCACTGAGAATATATAGAATTAGAAAAAGATGTTGCTCAAAGATTAAATAAATATAAAAAACAAAAAAAGAAAATAATTGCAGTATGAACAACAGCAATTAGAGTACTTGAATCAATGTCTGATGAAAATTGAACAATTCATTCAGGAAGTAAAGAAACTGAGATTTTTATCTACCCTGGTTATAAATGGAAATTTGTAGATTCCATAATTACAAACTTTCACTTACCTAAATCTACTCTTTTAATGCTAGTTTCAAGTTTTGCATGAAAAGATTTTATACAAAAAGCATATAATCATGCTATTAAAAATAATTATAGATTTTTCTCATTTTGAGATGCTATGTTTATAAAAAATAAAGAGCAAAATTAATTTTGCTCTTTATTTTGAAAATGATTCATTTGGTTTACCTTTTTTAAGTTCTTCAACTATATTAAGTATTTGTCTTGCTGTTTTTAATGGTTCAGGAACAATAGCCATATGAAAATTACTTGCATTTCATGCTGTTTGAATAGTAACAGAACCATAATCAAACAAATTAGCAAAAATTCATTTTGTTTTACTATTTACTTCTTGTACATCAGCTAAACTACATTCAGAAACTGTTCTATTTAAAAAAGATATTTGGTCTATACCTATAATTCTTTTATTTGATATAACATACATATCTAGTTCATTATTTAACCAATCTATAAATAAAAACAATATAGAAAACATTGTAAAAATAATTACTATTAGATTTGACATCAAAGTAAATCACATAGTAAAATATACAGAAATAATTATAATTAAAACTAATACACTATATAAAAATAATGGAACAAAAGCCATCCAATGTCTCCTTACAACTTTTTTTACAACTTCTCACTCTCTAAGATGATCTAAATTTAACATAAATTATTTTATTAAGAAATATTATTTTTTAAAAATTTCTATATCTTCAATATATCTTATTTTCCTAACTTTATCTTCATTAAAATATACAAATACTCTATAATTTTTTATAGTAATTGTTACAAATATTTTATCTCCCCTTATCATATTTCAAACAATATCTGAAGATAAAACAGTGAATATATTATCAATAACTAAGTTATAAAAATTATCAGCAATAACAATATAACTTTTTATGATTTCCTCTTCTCAAACTAATCAAGTATTTATAAATAAATTTTTAAAATAAGTTTTATATCAAGAAATATAGTGTTTTAAATATTCAATAGATTTTAAACTAAATTCAATTTTAAACATAAATATCTCATTTAGATTTTAATTTAATTAAATCTTCTTCTAATTCTTGAGCATTTTTTCTTACAGATTTTTTTAAAATATCCTTAGTTTCATTTAATGTATAATATTTATTTTTCATAAATTATTTTATTAAGAAATACTTGGTTTTTTAATATAAAGTGGTTCTATTATTTTTTCTTTTTGAAATTTTATATTCTTTATTATATCAGAATAATTAATTTTTTCAATTAATTCTATACCTTTGTTATCTCAAGGATTAAAATCACCATAAATTTTATTTATATTATTTTTTAGTAAATAATCAATTAAATCAATATTTGAAATAATCTCAATTTCACTATTTATATCTTTTTTTAAAAAACAATCTCTTTTTGAAGAAGTTTTTACAATTGAATAATTATTAAATAAATCAAAAAATGATATACTTGTAATATTTTTATCTATAACAAAATTTATAGTATTTACCATTAAAACTATAGTTCTAATTCAAGTAAAACTACCAGGTCAAGCAACCACAACTAAATTTTCTAAATCATCATATCATAAGTGTGATTTTTTTAAAAAGTCATCAACTAATCATATAAGTTTTTCACTTTCATTTCAAGCAACCTCTATCTCTTTTTGAAAAATAATATTTCTATTATCATCAAAAAGAATTAAAACTCATTTTTTTACAACAGCATTTATAAATAAATTCACTTTTTTATTATTAAAAAATATTTCTTATATATTATAATAATTTTATAAAAACTCAACTTTACAAAGAAAATTATATTTTTACACTTATTAAAATTTATTTTCCATATCAATATATGTTAAAACTAGAAAAAAACACATCTTATATAAATAACTGAAATTTATTTTCAAAAAGTTTAATCCTAAAAGAAAATCAAAATCAATATAAGAAATTATTTATAGTTCAAAATCAAAATGACTTAAATAATTATTCAAAAATATTTGATTTCTTAAATATATGATATCAAGTAATAGATTCTCAAGCAAATCTAATTGACTTATTATTTAACAAAGATTGATTTTATATAATAAATTCTGAAATATTAGAAATAAACATAGATAAAATAAATCAATTAAAATATAATAGTTTAGAACTTAAAACAAATGAAACTATAAATTATGAAGAAACAATTAAAAAATTAAATACTCTAAATTATAGTTTTAATGAATATCAAAATCCAGCTAGTTATAATAAAAAATGAGATATATTAAACATATATTCTAAAGATAATAAAAAACAATATATTATAAGTTTTTGGTGAGACACTATAGAAGAAATAACACAAATAACAAAAATCTGAGAAATAAAAAAAGACACTATAAAGTTAGACAAATTATATATATGAAAAGCTGATAATATAGCTGAAAATCTAAAAACTAATTATAATATTCTAGACAGCATATTAGACAATGATTTTTTAATTATTTTAGACAACTTAGACTTCTATAAATACTATGAAAAAATAATAAAAAAAGCAAAAAATATAATAAGTTTTGACTATTTAGGAAATAAAAATCTAATAATAAAAGACCTAAATATAACAAGTCCAAAAATACAAACTTCACTAGAATTAAAAAATATTTTAAACAAAGAAAAACAAATAAATATTTTCACTAAAAATATAAAAACAATACAAAATTTTATAGATTTTAATGATATAAAAAATACAAAATTAATAGAAACAAAACTAAATAATATAAAAAGTTTTAAGTATAAAAAATGACTATATATATGTGATGATATATTAAATCAAGTATTTACAAAAAAAAGAATTAAAACAAAATTAAGTTCAAACCTAGATTTATTATTAAAGATAAAACCTTGAGATTATGTAGTACATATAGATCATTGAATAGGTATATTCAATGAAATTATCAAAAAAAGACTTCCTTATACTAATAATAGAGGGGTAAAAAGTGAGATTATCAAAGAATATCTAGAAATATTATATGATAAAGATGATAAATTATTTGTTCCAATAACTGAAGTGGGGAGAGTAAATAAATATGTTTGAATAGAAAATCCAAAACTAAATAGTTTATGAACAAATACTTGGGAGAAAAAAATTACAAAAGCAAAACAAGAAGCATGAGAAATAGCTCAAGAACTTATAGAACTTTATGCTCAAAGAAAATTACAAAAAACTTATGCTTTTAAAGATTTTGAAAAACAACAAGATGATTTTAAAAATAGTTTCTCATATATACATACACCTGATCAGAATCAAACAATAAATGAAATATTAAATGATTTATCTCAAGATAAACCAATGGATAGATTACTTATATGAGATGTGTGATTTTGAAAAACAGAAATAGCATTCAATGCAATATATAAAACATTTTTGAATAAAAAACAATCTATATTTATAGCTCCCTTAATAGTTCTTGCATATCAACATTATAATAAATCACTTGAAAGATTTAAAAATCTATGAATAAAAATAGCTGTTTTAACTAGACTTGAAACTCCAAAACAAGAAGAAGAAATAAAAAAGAAATTAGCTTCCTGAAAAATTGATTTAATAATATGAACTCATAAATTACTAAGTGATAAAATTAATTTCAAAGACTTATGACTTATAATAATAGATGAAGAACATAAATTTTGAGTTGCTGATAAAGAAAAAATAAAAAACTTCAAAGCAAACATACACTCTCTTGCTATGTCTGCTACCCCAATACCAAGAAGTTTAAATATGGCTCTATCAAAATTAAGAGAAATTTCTATACTTAAAACTCCTCCTGTTAATAGACAAAATATTTCTACAATCATAAATAAATATGAAGAAAATATCATAAAAGAAGCTTGAACAAGAGAATTTGAAAGATGATGACAAATGTTTTTTGTCCATAATAGAGTTGTAAATATAGAAAACTATAAAACTATCTTACAAAAAATATTTCCAGATAAAAAAATAGTTGTAGCTCATTGACAAATGTCATGAATAGAACTTGAAAAAAGAATAATAGCATTTCAAAAAAAGAAATATGATATATTAGTCTCTACAACTGTTATAGAAAACTGAATTGATTTATCAAATGTAAACACAATTATAATAAATGATGCTCCAAATTTCTGACTTAGTCAGATTCATCAACTTAGGTGAAGAGTATGAAGAAGTGAAAAAAAATGATATTGCTATCTACTTTATAAAAATGAAAATCTAAAACCTGAAACAATAAAAAGACTTAAAACAATTGTAGAATTTAGTTACTTGTGAGCATGATTTGAGTTGGCCATGAAAGACTTAGAAATAAGATGATGATGAGATTTACTTGGTTTTAGACAAAGTGGACAATCAAGTCAAATATGAGTCAATTTATATTTAAAATTGATAGAAGAAAAAATAGAATTTTTAGAAAACAAAAATATAGATAAATATCAAGAAACTAAAAATAATATAGATACAAAAATAGATATAGATATCAATTTAGATATAGATGATAAATATTTCAACAATGAGATAGATAAACTAAATTTCTTCAGAGAAATAGAAAATATATACTCAATAGAACAATTAGAGGAAATAAAACAAAACTTTATTGATATAAATTGAAAACTAAGTCAATGATTTAATAATTTATTTTTACTACTAGAAATAAAAATAAATTCAGCAAAATATAAAATATCAAACATAAAAAAAGTTGGTATAAACTATCAATTAGATTTTGATAAATCAATAAAACTTGAAGAACTAAAAAACTTTCTTGATTTAGATAAGCAAGTAAAATTTGTTGTAATAACATGAACTAGATTAAGAACTTCAACTAAAAATTTTGAAAATCCTAAAAAATTCTTAGAATACTTAAGTAATATTTTCAATAAAAAAGTTTGAAAAAGAAAAATTACAAAAAAAAGTTAAAAAAAACATTTTTTCTAACACTTTCTTGACACAATATAATTATAATATTACTTACTTATTTATTAATAATAAAATTATATAAATGAAAAAAATTGCTATACTATTATTTTTATGACTTGCTTTGGCTAGTTGTACTACACAAGAACAAAAACAAGTTACACAAAATAATAAACAAACAAATAATAATTTAACAACTAATATAAATAAAAATATGGAAAAAACTGGAGCAACTCAAAACTGAGATACAAAAGTTATAATAGATACAAACAATCCTATGGCATGAAAAACTTTAGTTTTTGATATAGAAATAGTAAAAATAGATAAAAAAGGGAAAAATAATACAAAAAAAGATACTGTGGAAGTATGAGATAGTATAGAAGTAAACTATAAATGAACTTTTACTGATGGTACAAAATTTGATTCTAGTTATGATAGAAAACAAACTCTACCTTTCACTGTATGAGCAGGTCAAATGATTCCAGGTTTTGATAAAGCTGTAGTATGAATGAAAGTTTGAGACAAAAAAACAGTTACACTTAAACCAGAAGAAGCATATGGACAAAGAGATCCAAATAAAAAACAAGAAATAGTAATTACAGCTGCTGATAAGAAAAATCTTGAAGCTGCTTGATATGAAATAAAAAAAGGAGCAAAACTTCCAACTAGAATGGGAGAATTAGAAATTCTTGAAGTTGAAAAATAAAAACTTTTTAATTAATTTAAAAAAATAAAAGGACTAGTAATAAAAAATTACTAGTCCTTTTAAAATAGATAAATTCTAGGGTACCGGTACCCTAGAATTCTAATTCATCTAAAATCAAATCCTTATATTTATCTATTTTATCTTTATTTATTTGATGATAACTTGTCCATTTATAATTATTTATATCATCTACTACATTATGTTTCAATGGATTAAAATTCACATAAGCAAGAACTTTATATAAATAATCATCATTATCTATAAGTTTTGCTTTGAACCTTCATTCAAATACAGGAAGTTTAATAAGGGTACCGGTACCCTTATTTTCTAATGGATATTTTACTCTAAACCAAACAGAATATGCTCATTGTACTTTTTTCATAAATTTTGAAACTTGGGTACCAGTACCATCAAGATTATGAATAATAAAATGAAAATGATTTGGTAAAAAAGTCCAAGAAACAATTTTTAATTGTCAATTAAATTCTTCTACATATTTTATTAAATATGAATAAAATTTCTTATAACATCATTCATCTTTAAAAAGAATAGATTTATTATATCATCTATTATAAATATGATAATAATTATTTTCCAAAAATGGATCTCTTCTATTTCATCTTCACATGGGTACCGGTACCTTAATTGATAATATAGCTATATTATATAAAAGCTGAATTTTGTCAAAAGAAAAAGGGTACCGGTACCCTTTTTTATCACAAAAAAAGAACTCTTTCAAAAAGAAAGAGTTCTTTAAAAATAAATAATAAATAAATATTTTTATAATTAACTTTTAACTAATAAACTAATTATTTAGTTTCAGTTAAAGGTAAAGTACCCATGTTAGTATAATTAACTGCACCAGTAGTTGTTTTACCTAAATTAACTGTAGCATTAGTTAAATTAACTGTCCAATCATGAGAATTAGAAGTTGAATCAACTACAGCATTTGGGAAAGTAACTATATAATGAACAGTAGTTCAAGCAGTTACATTTTTATAATCACTAAAAATAACAGATCCACTATAAGAAGTACCATTATTATTAAGTGTACCAGTGGCAGCTAAATTAGTATCAGCAACTGAATCTTTATATACTTTAACTTCAGTAATATCTCCAGTATAACCAGAAATATTTGCTTTAATATATGCACCAGTTAATACAACTTCATTATTACCAGTAGCAGTAACACTAAATCTAAGTGCTGAATTAGCTAAATCTTTATTAGTATTAGTATCTTGAGCAACAACTGCCATATTTTGAGATACAATATTTGCATTTCAAGTTATATCAGAACCTGTCATAGCTATTTCATTACCATTACTAGACATTATTTTTGAACCAGTAAGAGCTAAATTAACAACAACATTAGTAGCATCAGTATTTAAATTTACATCAGCAACTAAGTAATAAACTTTTGTACTATCTTGAGATATTACATCATCAGTGTTGATATTTTTAAATGTAACACCTGTAGAAGTAGCAGTTGTAGCTTGATCAACAACAACATTACCTCCATCTGTAATAACTTTGAAGTTATTTAAATCATTTAAATTAGAACCAGTAAATACTAAATCTCTTAATTTAACATTATCATTTGAAGCTCTAACTCTAAATGCTAATATTTTATTATCTGTAGAACCAGCTAATAATACTTGAGATAAAGGATTTTGATCACTATCACTTAAAGTTCCTTGTGCTTGAGCAACTGTAAATACTGCAGAAGGAGCTGGAGAATTAATAGTAATTCAACCATTAGCAACAGTACCTGAAGTTAATACATCTGATAAATCAGCAGTATGAAATTGAACTTTTAATGTACCATTTGCAAAAGCATCTGATAAATCAGCTTTTACAGTTAAAATCATAGGTTGATCAGTTATAACACCATTAACATTTTCAAAAGTAATATCATTACCTGAAGCAACATCTAATGTTTTAGTTTGAACAGCATTTCCATTAACATATAAAGTTAAGAAAACATTGTTTTGTGCAGCACCACTATAAGTAACAGTATAAGCCGGATTTGATACTGAAACATTATTACCTTGAGTTACTTTTAATGCTATAGAGTTTAATTCTACATCATTTGAACCTTGAGCAACAGTAGTATTACCTAATCCATCAACTTTATTAATACTTACATTTGTAGTATCAATTACAGTAGATATAGCAGAAATAGAACCAACACTACTTGTTACAGTATTTTGATTAGAAACATATTCAGGAGTAACAAAATCAGAAAGTTTTAAATCATTAAATTTAAAAGTAACTGAAGGAGCAGTATCTCTTATATCTGCATATATTCTAACATCATTTTGTCCAGCAGCTAAAGTAGCTATACCAGAGAATTTAGCTTCAGTATCAGTAGTTTGAGGAGCCCAGTTCATTACAGTAGAACCAATTTTAATATAAACATTATTAAAAATTTTATTTGCTCCACTAGCAGAAACACCACCAATTGTAAATGGTAAATTTAAATCTTCTAATGTAACAGGAACTTTTGAAGAAATTGTACCTTTTAATAAAGTTACATCATCTGTACCTTTAGCTACATTTTGAGATAAATTAATAGAAGTATCTCTAGCAAAAGTTAAATCAGATCCATTAGCTGTATATAAAGCTAATTTTAAGTTATTTAAAACTTTAATTGTACCAGCATCATTTTCATTAATAGTAGATCTAAATCCACTAGTAGCTTCATCAATATTTACATCAGTATCTTTTCTGATTTCAAATTGGTAAGTATCACCATCATTGTTATCAACATTATCAACTAATCATTTAACATAATAAGTTGCAGTAGCTGAATCTTTAATAGTATCATTTACAGTAAATGTAATGTTTTTAGCATCAGTAGAAACTGATTCAGAAACTTTTTTACCATTTCTTTCTAAATAAACTTCACCTAAGTTAGATAAATCAGCATTACCATCTTGTCTTAATGTAATTGATTTGAAAGCAAGATCTCTTGTTTCAGAACCAGTATAAGCATTATGAACAGTAAATTTACCTAATTCAACAGGAGAAGATAAATCAGTATAAGTTAAATTAGTTCCTCCTGATTTAAAAGTAGCAGAAGCTACAGTATAACTAGCAGTTTGTAATAAAGGAGTAGTAAAACTTGAAGCAACAGGAACTGAAGCATCAGTAACTTCACCTTTAAGTTGGAAATCATTACCAGCAACTGTATCTAATTGAACATATAAATCTAAAGTTTCAGTTTCACCAGCTTTTACAACAAATGCAGGAGCAAATGAAATAACAGCAGTATTATCAGATGAGAAAGCAGCTTTACCAGAAAGTCTTAATCCATCTTTTTCAAACCAAATTCTTGTTCCAGTTGGAATAGAAGCTAAAGTAAGTTTAGAAATTTTAACATTTCTAATTGTAGCATCTTCATTACCAGCAGTAAAATCAACTTTAGCAAATCTAACAATTCATTTATTTGGAATTTGAGAACCATCAGTTAAGCTTAAAGGAGAAGTTGATACTTGTAATTCATTAGTAGTAGCTGCAGTATTTGCAGTAGTATCTGTAGAAGTAGTATCAGTAGTAGTTCCAGTAGTAGTATTAGTATCATCACCTAAATTAAGTAAATCACCTAACCCTAAATCATCAGTACTAGTAGCTGAATCCATAGCATTAACTGTCCATTGAAAAACTAATCCTCTAGTAGCAGGAGTATTATAATCAGTAAAAGCTGAATTTAAAATTCCATTAGAAACAGCAAAATCTACTAATTGTTCTTGCCATGATGTACCTTTAGTAGCATCATATTTATATGCATCACCATATGCAGCAGAAACCATCATACCTAAAGCTTCAGCTTTTGAAATGTTAGCTTCTGGTCTAAATTTAGCATTTTTAGCTAAATATCCATTATCTCTTAATGCTTCAACTACATAACAAGCCCAATTATTTGGAGTAGTAGCTGTAACATCAGAATATTCATTATCACATTTTGTTTTTTTAGTTAATTTAGCAACTGAAAAAGCTACAGCAGCAACTTCATCTCTTTTAACTAAATTACCTAACTCATATTTAGAAGTATCATTAGTATGACTAACAATAACTCCTTCAGCAGCTAATTTATTAGCAGCATCAACACTTGCAGTACTGCTTGCACTAACACCTGTAACAGTAGTAGCTGCTACCAATGTAGTCATAGCAATAGTTGCAATAACTTTTTTAAATAAGTTCATGTATTCTTATTTAGTAAATAAAAATTTAAGTTAGTTTAAAATTTCAAAGATTTTTTCTAATTCTTTATTGAAAATATTTTCTCAAAAATTACTTCTAGCAATTTTCAAAGATTCTTCTCACATTTTTTTTCTCAAAGTAGTATCTTTTATCAAAGTTTCAGTTTTTTGTAAAAATTCTAAATCAGAATTACACAAAAAACCATTTTTTCAATCTTTTATAATTTCTCAAACTCATCAAAAATTAAATCAAACTATTGGAAGTGATAAAAACATCATTTCCAATATACTCATTCAAAAAGAATCAATCAAAGAAGGAAATAAAAAAATATCTGATTGTATAGCATAATTAAATATATCATCTTGTGAAAGTTTTCACAAAAAAGAAATATTTTTATATCAACTATATTTTTCAATATATTTATCTAATTGCTTTCCTTCTCATCATATAATCAAATTAAAATCATATTTACTTTTTAAAAAATCAAACATTTTAAAAATAACTCATATATTCTTTCAAGTTACCCATCTAGAATATGTTAAAAGTGTTATTTTTCGTTTTTGTCTTTCTTTTTTCCTATTGTATTCAATAAAAATATCAGATACAACAGGATGCAAGATTTTAATTTGTCTACTTTGTCCAAAAATGTCCAACAAAGAATCTTTTATATATAAACTATTAGCAACTAACAAGTCTATATAATCAATAGAGAATTTTTCAAATCTTTTTTTTAAGCTAACAAAAAAAGTGTTATGTTTTTTTTCATAATACCATGGAAAATGATGATTCCACCAAATTAATTTAAATTTAGCTCTAAATAATATTTTTGAAATAACTCAAACAAAATGCATTGGAGAGTTTCAAGCAAAAACAATATCATAATCTCTAATTTTATAAGCTATAATAAAATAACTTATAATTTTAAACTTTGAGCTAATTTCCATAACTAGAATATCTAAATCTTTTTTAAAATTATTTTTTGAATATAAAGTAGTAAAAAAACCTACTTTATTATCTTTTGATAATTTTTGGTATAAAAAAATCATCATTTTTATAGCTCCTCACATCTCTACAAATCTAGGATGCAAAACAGCTATTTTTTTTCTTTGTGGTATCATAATAAAAACATAAAAAACGGTTAAAGCCTTAACCCATAGTTGTTCAACAACCCTGGGAGACAATAGTAAAATTAAGAAAAACTTCACTACTAACCCCCAGAGTTATTTTATAACTTATGAGTTATTAATTAAACATCAAAAAATGTTAAAGAGCCAATAATTTTTTATTGGCCCATATAATACTAAATTTTTATACTAAAGTCAAACTTGTAGCCTTATATTTCACATAGTCTTCACATAAAAAATAAAGTATTTAATTAAAAATACTTTATTTCTTATTTATTTGATATTGTATTTGATAAATTCATAATTGGCTGCATTATAGCAATTGCAATAAATCATACAATAACAGCCAAAACTATAATAATTACTGGTTCTAATAATTTATTTATTGATCCTATAATATTATCTACTTGTTCATCATAAAAATCTGCTACTTTTACAATTGTTTGATCAAGTTTTGCTGTTTCTTCTCAAACTCTAATCATTTGAATCATCATTTCTGGAAACATTTTATCTCACTCTATTGATTCCCAAATCTTAGTTCATGATTTTACACTTTCAGCCAAAAATAAAACTCTTTG
>JALUWO010000087.1 GCA_027019405.1 Candidatus Altimarinota bacterium
CAATTTATTAGTTCACCTGCTAAATTCTTGGAATATTTTTAAACTTTCATTATTAGAGAATGCCATAATATTAGGATGTGGAATATTTCAAACTACCATATATAACATATTACTAATTCATTTTTTATTAACATACTCCAAAAGAGCTTCTTTCCATTTATTAAATGATATACCGAAATCATTAGGATCTAATGCTCCAAGATCAATTTTTATTATTCCACTAATTTCATATAATCATTTAACAAACTCACTATAATATCAACCAAAGTTTTTAAATATTTCATCTTTAGTTTCTTTGCTTTTATATACTTCAAAATGTTGTCTCATTAAACCTTTAGCTTGTTGAGTTTTGTACTCTTTAATATAATCTGTTATTTTTTTCATGATAATCTAATCTAAATATTAAAATATAAACTATAAAAAAAACAAGAACTAAATCTTGATTTTTAATTATAATATTAGTTATCACATTTTATACTATCATCAATATCATCAATAACTTGATTAAGTTCATATGTTTTTGTGAAATAATTAGTTCAACTATCTTTCACAGTATATACAAACTTATAATCTCATTGTTTAAACACAATACTAACACCTGAGTTTTCATCAGGAGAATATCAGTCATAAGTTCTACTATTTTCAGTTACTTCTAATGGATGGGCACTATCATTATGATTTTTATAATAATCAATAGTTTGTGCTTCTTTTTTACAATATTCTAGATTGTTAGAATACAATATTTCTTGCATATGTACTGTATAATTTCAGAAATTATCTTTTTTTACTATATTATTAAATATTCTCAACTCACTACCACTACTATATACCCATTCAGGTCGGTCAATATATCAATTACCTACATCTTCCTTATCATTATCTACATTCAATGCAGTAATAGCTCAATGCGAACAATCAGATAAATCATCATTTACAAAGTTTGCTAAACTACAATCTTTCAAAAGTTGTCATAATATACCACCTAATTGAATACCTTGAATTGAAGTTTCAGATAATGGTCATTTATCAGATTGTTTAATAACATACATATCTTTAGATTTGTCATAAACTAATTTAAGATGAGTAATTTTCTTATACTTTCATATATTATCTCAACCAAATTCTACCCTGAGAGCATCTATGTCAATAGCATTAGACACATTCACCTTTGGTGTGTTTCATAGATACTTATCGAATGTAAAGAATGTATTTTGTCAAGAGAAAGTAACAAATTCTCAATCCAAACCGTCTCAATTATCATAATTGTCTATTCATATATCTTTAAAAAAGATATTATATCACTTCATATTTAAACTCTGTATAAGTTCTATTTTTTGTGTACTATCTGCTAATGTTTTTAGTGTATAAATATAATAAGTTGTATAGTCATTAAATCATATATCCATATAATTTAAATCTATTTCATTATCAGAACTAGCACCAGAACCAAATATGAATATTTTGCTATATCTGTTTAGATTATTTGGTCAATAATTACTATTATCAAATACTTTCTTAAAATAACTACTATCTACTATACTACTGACTATATCAGAATTATTATCTCATTTTATTTCCCGATTATAAATTGATCTATTTTCTACATTTTGAATAGTATCTTTATATCAATTTTTATTAACAAATATATGAGTGTTGATTTGCCAATATTTTGGTGTAAATACACCGTTATTATAAACTCCGTTATTAAATCATATGTTAAGGTCTTTTGTTTTTAGTCAAGATCCAACAGTATCAAATCAAAGATACTTACCTACTTCATACATATTTTGTATATTATCATTACTATCTTTTAATCCATAATATAATTGCATATTATCTGTATCACCTGTCATATATACTCAATAATTTATCACTAAATCTGATCATTTATTTAGAAATCAATTAGGTAATGTAGCAACATCACAAGCATCAGAAAATGAATTACTATCAGCAGTTCATTTAAATATTCAACTATCATCTGTCCATTTAGAACATCAACTAGGTCGTCCTTGATTTCTACTAGACCATACTAATCTATGTGTTCCTTCTGTATTAGATTTTATACCATTTATTTGTTTAGATAATTGATCTTGAAACATTAAGTTATATCAACAATTTTTAGAACTATCATAATTATGTGCAGGTAATAATACAACTAATCTTTTTTGGAAAAATCTTTTTACTGGTACTACATATAATAATCAATCTTTTTCATCTAATCCATATACAACTGTATATTGGTCAGAAGTATTCTCATTAAAATTTCATATATATTCAGGTTGTCATGAACAGTCTAAATCTACGGGTAATAAATTAGTACAATTATTAGACATATAACTTGATAAACTTGATAAGTCATTAATAGTAGATGCATCAAGTCCACTAAAACAAGGCTGTAATTCTTTTGGATATTTAATTTTTCATTTAATTAAATAAGATAATTCCTTTTGTTTCATAGCCATACTAGACAATATACTACCATTTCATACATTTGCTGGAGTATCAGGTAATCATACTAATGCTAAAGTATCTTTACCATTATAATCTATATCAAATGCTACTATATTATCTTTAAATGTATCATTAGTAAATAAATATTCCCACATTAGTTTTATATTCTGGTAATTCTTAGGAACAAGTAATATTGGATAACTATCTACATAATCTACAATTGGATTATTACCATTTTTTTTAGATAATTTATTAAAATCTAGTGCTTTAATAACAATAGGAGCTAATGTACCTTTAAAATAGTTATAAGCATCACTACCTTTTTTTAATACTCCTAGTTTTACTAAGCTATTTGCATTTAATGGGATAAAAGTAAAGTTTTTAACTGCATCTAATATTCACAACTTCTCTAAAATCTTTTTATCTTCTTCTGTTAAATTAAACTGTCCATATCAATATGATATTCCATATTTTGAATTTAAATCAGCATGAATATTTGCTAATAATACATTAAGAAAATCAGATTTTATTGCATTATAAACTTTTCTCTTTTTAAATAAATCTCATATTTTCTCTATGTTTCAGGTATAATTAGTACTAGCACTAGGGCTGTTGGAAGTTAAATATTGTTCTAGCATTCATTTTGCATCTAAACTATCAGGAACTTCTAGCCATCAAGCATTAGAAAAATTATATCAAAATCATA
>JALUWO010000088.1 GCA_027019405.1 Candidatus Altimarinota bacterium
AAGTGCACATTGTTTGGCGGTTCCAATTGGTATAACTACAATCAGTAATATTAATAGATTTATTAGAATTGGCTTGTCTTTGAGCTTCTTCTGCTTGTCTTTGAGCTTCCTCTTGTCTCTCTTTTTCCAATTCAGATTCATTAATTATTTGTTTTATCATTTTATGTAATTCATCAATACTATTAAAACTATATTTATAAGTATTGTATACATCATTTAGAAAAAACCCTAATATGTTATAATGTCCAAAAACAACTCCCTTATAGAATTTGTGGTTTTTAAAATTAGTATATATATCCAAAATCAAATAAAGTTCTCCAGAACAAGTCCTACCAAATAATCCACTAACACAATCCGTGCCCCTTATAAATCTTTCTATATGCAATTTTCCTTTACCAATTGGCCAACCTTCATTATCTATATTACCTTGCCATTTAATATCATCATTTTTATCAAAATATTGATTTGTTATTTTATATATTGCTTTTTCTTTCATTATAGAAATTATTTGATTCTTATAATGTGAATTTGGATATTTAACTAAAAATTCTTTAGCTAATCTTAAAGAATTAGTCTTTATTATTTCTTTATACATAAAATATTCTAATTTCTTTTTTATTTTTAAAGCTAAAATTGTATTTGGATATCTACTTAAAAAGTTTTTTGCTAATTCATATGAATTAATTTTTATTATATTACAATACATTAAATATTCTAATCTTTTTTTTGCTTTTGAAATAAAAGCCGAATTTGGATAATTTGCAATATAGTGTTTTAAGAGTAATATATTATTATGAGATAAATAATATACTTTTCCCAAAATTTTATTTCTATTTTTACTTTTTGGATATTTAACTAAAAATTCTTTAGCTAATCCTAAAGAATTAGTCTTTATTATTTCTTTATACATCAAATATTCTAATTTCTTTTTTACTTTTGAAGCAAAAATTGTATTTGGATGTTTTTTTAGATAAATTAATGCCAATTTATAATTTTTTAAAGCATTATGTATTAATAAATTATTTAATTCTTTTTGAACTTGTAAAATTTTATAATTTGGATAATTTTTAGAAAAAGCTAAAAGAGTAAAATAATTATTTTGTTGACAATAATGTAAGATATCCAGCGCTCCATTAGATTTAATATTTAATAAAAATTTATTTAAAGCTCTATTATGGCTATTTTTTATATTACAAATATTAATATTTAAATTATTATTTTTAGAAAATTTTTTTAATCCTAAAGCATAATCTTTATATTTTGATATATAGGTCTTTTTAAAAAATTTAAACGCTAAATCTACATATCCATTTTTTAAAGCAAAATAAGTATAATCTTCCAATGATAAATTTAAATTTTTAGAAAGAATAAATTTAATCATCTCTTTATTATCAAATTTTAATGCAACCAAAAGAGGAGTTGATTTGTCTATTTTTATATTAACCAAATTATCGTTAGAATTAATTAAACATTTAGCAAGGTTATTATATTTATTTTTGATTGCATTAAAAATATATTTTTTAGGGATTGTTTTATTTTTAACTCTACATCTCCCAATATCTTGCATAAAAATCAGTTCATTAAGTTTCCTTAAATTTAATGAATCAATATCATTGTCTATATAATATTTTTGATTAGGATGATATTGCTCTTTTATCTTTATATGATAACTACATCCCGTAAAAAATAAAAGAAAAAAAAAGATAGAAAAAACTTTGCTCATTAAATTACTTATTATTTAAAAAAAGATTTGACTTTATTTTCAATATTAATTGACATTGTTGTTTGCCCATTTCTAACTTGTCTTAAAGTTGCATTACTGCATTCTAATGCTGTTACAGCATATAAAAATAAAATAGTTTTTTCAGGAGCTTGTTGAATAATTTTTTTTCTTATACATTGAAAATAATTTCTTGTTTTTCTACATTTTTTATCTAAATCAAGATTTTTTTTGTATACATTTTTATATCCGTCCAATGTATCTTGCATTTTAATATATGAAATAGTTTGATAAGGATTATTAGTTTCTAATGTATATTGCTCTGTTTTAATATTTGTTATACCTGCATATATTTTATTACTAATAGCTCTTATACCATATTTGGCCGCTTTTTTCTTAACTAATTCCAAAACTTTATTCTTAGGCAATCCTTTATTATCTCTTATTACTACATAACCTATTTTCTTACAATTACTAGGAACTGAACTACTAAATACTATCACATTTTTATAATTTAAACTTTTACCTATAGGTTTTAAAATAGTTTCTTTTTTAAAATGTTTCAAGAAAATATTTACCTTTTTTTTATCAAAAACAGAATAATTATGACCAAAAGTAGAATTTGCTTCATAAGTCCCTTTTCCTATATGTGCTACACTAACACAACCTAAAAATAAAGCTACAATTCCCATACTCAAACCAATATTAATTTTTTTCATATTATCCCTTTAAATAATTTTTATTTTAATTAATAAAATTCAACTATTTTTATAGTTTTGCTTTTTACACTAACTTAATTAAGTGAATTATATGCTTTACATCCAAGTGACTCACCTAAATTACATGCTTTTTTAAATAATTTTTTCGCTTTAAAAGAATTTTGGCTTACTCCTTGTCCATAATAATATAACAATCCTAATCCTAGACATCCATCTCCATTACCTAATTTACATGCTTTTGCATAATATTTAGCTGCTTTTGCATAATCTCGGGTTATTCCTTTTCCTTTATCATATAAAATTCCTAAATTATAACATCCTTCACTATATTTCAAATCACACGCTTTTTTAAATAATTTTTTCGCTTTAAAAGAATTTTGATTTACTCCTTGTCCATTCGCATACAAAATTCCAAGATTATTACATCCAGCTGCATCGCCTAAATCACAGGCTTTTTTATTTTCACTAATACTATATGCTTGTAAAATTACTAAACAAAAACTAAATAATAATAACAACTTTTTCATTTTTATCTCTCCTTTTTATAAAAAATATTTCTAATTATATTAAATAAATATTAAAAAAGCAATTTTATGAAAATTAGTACAGCCTTTAAAGTCCTTTTTACTTCAACTCAGGAGGTGATGGAAAAATGGAAAAGTAGCAGGATTAGAAACTGGTCGGAAATTTATCCGCAACTTGTGATATATTTT
>JALUWO010000089.1 GCA_027019405.1 Candidatus Altimarinota bacterium
CAAGAAAAAATGTTACTAAAAAGAGCACCTCAAAAGGTTATCGTTTATATGATAAGAGAAACTATCATACCAAACAAAGTAAAAGATAGCGAGAAGCAGTATATACATAATCTAAAATATACACTTGTAAGGAAAAGTTGGATGCCTTTTTTATTATCATTTTTTCTATCTTTTCTAACACCATATTTTTGGGTTAGGATGATAAAAAATCGTATCAAAAAATCGAAGAAGGATAACAGTATAGAAGAGTACAACAAGAGTGTTGGAAATAAAGAGGGGCTTAGTATCGGTGGATACGATGAAGATGAGCATATCTTGATCGATACCGATAAAAACCCAAGAGATATGCAAAAAGAGAAGGAGTATAGAAAAAACTCTATCATTATCAAAAAAGAGGATGAAACTTCTCACTTTATGATCATAGGACAAAGCGGAACCGGCAAAAGTGTCTTAAGCTCCCAGGTATTTGAGCAGCTAAAAAGAAGAGGAAGTAAAATGATAGTTCATGATAATAAGATGGACTATACAGCAAAATTTTACAATCCAACAAGAGATCTTATCTTCAATCCATTGGATCAAAGAGGTTTGGGATGGAGCATAATGAATGATATTGATAATCTCGTAGATATAGAAAGCATAGCTCATTCACTTTTTCCAAAAGAGGTAAGTAATAGTGATCCTTTTTGGATAGATAGTGCAAGAACTCTATTTATCGAGATCTTAAAATATGCAAAAGTAAACCACATTACTAAAAACAGTGAACTTTTTGAGATGCTTAGTTCAAACAGAAGATATATCATGGATGAGATAGATACAAATCTTGTGAGAAATCTTTTAGCTTCTGAAAAACAAGGCTCCAGCGTATTGTCAGTCCTAAATCAATATACAAAAAGCATAGAGTATTTAAAAGATGGCGATTTTAGTGTCAAAAAATGGATAAAATCCAGTATCAATAATACCATCTTTATCACAAACAACAAAAATATCCAAGAGATGATAGCTCCTCTTCTAACACTGTTTATAGACTTAACCTCAAAGCAGCTTTTAAGCTCAGAAGATGACTTTCAAAGAAGAGTATATTTTGTACTTGAAGAGATGGGAATGTTAAATAAATTAAGTAGCATAGTAGATCTCATAACAAACGGCAGAAGCAAAGGTGCAAGTGTCCTGATAAGCATCCAAGATCTCTCAAGGCTTGAAGAATTGTATGGTAAAGAGTTCAATACTCTATTTGCAAACTGCAATACAAAGATATTTTTTAGAATCGGTGATAAATTTACCGTTCAATACATAAAAGATTATGCCGGAACATTTGATGCAAAAAAAGTTGATGAAAGCGTACCGCTAAAATCTGGAGAAGATAATAGCAGTAGAAATTTAAGATTTCATGTAGCTAAAGAGGATATTCTTCAAATAGGTAAATTAACAACATTGCAAGATAGGGTATTTTTGGTAAAACCAAAAAGTTTTGATAAATATTTAGAGTTAAAAACTTATATCAAGCCTTATGAGAAATACAATGAAACTTTTGTTGGGTAGAACTTCAGGGGGATATAACAGATAAATAAGATAATTTTTTATGCAGGGTAGAAGTTTTACATTCTTCTACCCTGCGATATTAAGATAGAAAATTTTATATTTTAAAAATATATTCTACTAAATTTAATGACTTCTTTTGGCAAGATTTTTACCACGAAGTAATACAACACCAACTAAAACCATTGAGATCAAAATACCATTCAATACCCATACCATTTTTAAACCTTTTTGATATAATTTGAGATATTATATCACTTTTTAAAAAAAGAGGAAACAAAAATGGCACATAATTTTACAACTATCGTATATGATTTTAATAGTTTGCTTGATAATATTAAAGTGCATAGATATATCAGTAGCAATGAATTTATACTTATATGCTTTATGTCAATTTTAATAAGTTTTTATATTTTATCCAATCACTCAGAAAAGATAGAAAAGTTTTTTAACAATGTAGTGGTGAGAAAATCTATATTTTTTATATTTTGCATGATACTATTTTTTATCAGTGGTTATACTTTTATACTGTCTCTGACAATTTTACTTTTTATTTTATATCTAATATTTACAGATACAAGGTTTGTACAGCAAAAAGAGTTTTTAGCGAGATTACTCGATAGGATATTTTGATATGCTATTGCTAAACAATAGCAATATTTAGCCTTTTACCCAAAACATTAACTGCTTTCTCTAAAGTATTTAGAGTTAAAGAGTTATAATCAGGATTTAAAAGTCTATCTACAACTGCACGACTTGTATTCATCATTTTTGCCATTTTAGTTTTAGTAACTTTTTGATTTTTCATCTCTTGTTCTAATTGATAAGCTATAACCCTTTTTATAGCTATATCGCTTGTTTGTTCGTAAATTCCTTCTTCTTTTAAAAAGTCATTAAAATCACTACCTATATATTTATTTTTCATCACAATCTCCTGTATCTATTTTTTTCCTTCTTTGTATTGCTATATTTTTATCTTTTAAAGGCAATTTTTGATCTTTTTTTATAAAACCATGTAAAAGAATCATACAATTATCATATATAGTAAAAAGCACCCTTGCAATTTTATCATTGGTTAATTTGCTTCTTACTTCCCAAATTTTATATTTGGTATCAATCTTTTTTACTAAAGGCATACCGATAGGAAAACCAAATTCAACTGTTTGGATATCAGAGCCTATAATCTTTCTATCTTCTTTATCAAGAGCTAGCAACCACTCTTTTACAGGCTCATTGCCAGACTCACTTTTAAAAAATTTAACAAAAACTATTTTCTCCATCAATATCCTTAAATATTATATGATTGTATCAAAAAAGATACGATATGTCAATAATAATTAAAAATTTAATTTTTAATTATCTCACATTCTCATTATTAAGCTGTTTTTCCCACCAGATTAATAATTTTTTTCTTTCTTCTAAAAAGTCACTTCTCATATAAGCTCTTACAACTTTATTTCCAATCTTATGAGCTAATTGTGTTTCGATAACTTCATAACTAAAACCATGTTGCCTTTGATTTTCATAGCAAAGCGTGGAAAAACTGCTTCTAAATCCATGAGCTGTTATATTCAAATCCATACGCTTTAGTGCATA
>JALUWO010000090.1 GCA_027019405.1 Candidatus Altimarinota bacterium
TGTAAGCATACTATTATCAAAAGAGCTTTTTTTAATAACTATATCCCCGCTACCTGCAATAGAAGCATTTAAGTAGTCTGCTATAACTTTTGAGATAGCAATATCTCCACTACCCGCTACCGAAATATTAAGATTTTTTATTCTCCTCTCACTAGCTTTGAATTTTATATCTCCACTACCTGACACAATAAGCATAAGCTTATCATCTGAAACACAGTTATTATCTTTAATCAAAAGTGAGCCTGCTCTCTCAATCTTTATACTTGTAAATTTTATCTCATCAATTGAATAAGAAAAATATTCATTTTTCTTGAGTTTTTTTTCTGCTTGCTGGGTACCTTTCTTGGTCTTGACATCTTGTCCGTTATGGGTAATTTTGTCAACATCTCCTGTTATCTCTACTTCTTTACCTATAACTGAAATATTTATTCCATTAATACATATATTGTTACCGTTTATAGAAGTGATATAGTTTCCGCCATAAATGCTTGAGCCTGAGATTTGACTAATATTTCCAACACAGCAAATGCCATCACTTGCAGTAACTACAATAATACTCCCTTTCTTATCAACAAAAAAACTTCTTTGGTCAACTGTGGTAAGTTTTCCATCCTCTACTGTAAAATCACAATCTGCCTGCAATAATAATTCCATTTTTTACTCCTTGTCTTCTTTAGTAACTGGCAAAATGCCTATTTTTTGTCTTTCTCCGTTGATATTAAAATAATCTGTAAAAGGATGAACACTAAGAAAAAATTCTTTTACTTTTTCGCTACCGGGAATGCTATCAAGATTTTTCTTTGTTTGTTCCAAATCTTTTGCAACAGTTATAGCATTATCTATCATGTTCCTAAGAGTTTGCAACTCTTCTAAATTAAGCTTAAATGTGATTGATTTCATCATTTGTCCCTTTTTTCTCCTCTATGAGTATATTTTTTACCATATCCATATAGTGTATCATCAAAATAGGAAAGTTTTTTATGCCCAATAGCCTTCTTTAGTTCTTTTAACGATTTTATATATAAATATATCTTCATTTTAACCCTTTAATTCCTATTCTAAGTTATAATTAGACAACATAAAACGATAAACCGCAACAATATGAGATATAAATAAATATATCTGCATATAATCATACAAGTAGCATATTATATAAATATATTGCTTATATATCAGCCAAGTGTCTTGCGATACACTCAACAACATAAAAAAACACACTGTAAACAACTCCGTCTCCAATAACCGCAGCAGCCTCGCTTCTATTCTCCGGCAATATAAAACTGTCAGGCAAATCTTCTATTTTAATTATATCTTTAGGACAAAGATATAGCCTTAAATTACCCATTCCCTCTTCCGGATTTTGTCTAAAATATTTATTTTTATCTTTTAGAAAATCAGCTCTTGATACTTTGCACTCTATAAGTATGCTTTTATTTGATTTAAAGCCAATTGCATCAGGAATTTCGCCTGATACGGTAAAGCTCCTGATTTCTCCTACCGCAAAACCGCAACCGTAAGAGTATAGCCATTTTATTGCTCTTTTCACTAAGAAGTTATGGGTTAATTTGCTCATTTGTAATTGTCCTTACATTTTGAGTATTTTCTCTCACATCCTCGATGAATCTTGATAAATTTGATGAATTTATCTTTTCCAACAAGTTCCAATATTCATCGACACAAAACATATTGATTTTTCTATAATTTTGTTTTACATATCTTTTTGCTTTTTTATGGCTTATAAAATATTTATAACCATCATACTGTAAAGTAAAATTATATCTATTGCCTTGCTTATCATAAAAAATTTCACAATTTATAACTTCTTCTTCTAATTTTTGTTCTACAGTTGCAATTTTATCAGACTTTTTAGTAATATTTCTTGTAACAATCGAATACCGAATGTCTTTCTCAATAGTTTTTTTAGCAACAAAAATTTTTAATATTTTCATTGTAGATGTATCTACTGCATAAACAGTCATTCCTTGTCTTATATTATTCATTATTTGTCCTTATCAATTCTCTTAAATTCATACACATACACAAAAGGATTATCTTCCCACTTATAACCTTTTTGTGCTGTTTTACTCCAAGTGTCTTTAAACCAATTCAATGGATTTTTATTACAAAAGAATTTTAAATATCCTTCTTTTAGATAATCTTCCAACTCCATATCTCTTAGCCGTTCAACTCTAACATTAGTAATAATTAGGAATATGCGAGCCATTTCTCTTATGCACCCATTTGGAACACCTTGCTTATTTAATATCCATTTAGGTAAATCAAAATCTTTAATTATTCTATTAGGAATGTTTATTATGTTTTTCTTATTATCTGCCTTATAGGAAAACTTTATTTTATCATTATGCTCTCCTATAATATAGTCCACTACTTTAGCAGGTTCTCTAACCCAAATTTTTTCTCCTGTATTGTAATTTATATTTTGGCTTGTAAACCATTCATCCTGACTTTTACTATAAAAAAGTCCAAAGCTTGATTTGCCTTTTGTTTTTAGATATTTAAACTCCAAATCCTTTGGCATATCTATATAAGCAATAGCTTTTTTTGTATCAGATAGTCTGTAAAATTTTGTTATCGCTCTTCTTATTTGAGTTTTTCTACCATCCAAAATTGCTTTTGTTATTTCTTCATTCATCAAAATATATTGCATTTTTTACTCCTTTAATTGACTCTTGCCCAATAAACTCTTTAACTTTTTTGCACATTTTTTACAAACAACTCCGTCAACATCATTTTTGAGATTTTGAACATACCACTCTTTCGTTATGGCTTCACTGTTACAGGAAAATTTAAGAAGTTTTTTTGTTGTATCAATACCACAAAGAGTTTTGAGCTGCATGTTATCAACTATATGATACTTGTTATTATGGCATTCTTCAAGCACATTATGTGGATGGAACAGAAAAAAAATTCTCATCGCACTCTCCTCTGAGTTGAGATTTTTTTCCCTCTAAAAACATGAAGATATTCATCATATTCATCATACTCATAGCTGCATCTTGCATAATAATTTAACTTATATAATAGTTTCGATTGCATAGTTGTTATTTTGTTTATATCTGTTTTGCAAATTT
>JALUWO010000091.1 GCA_027019405.1 Candidatus Altimarinota bacterium
GGGATTGATTTAGTTAGCGGTAATTGGATTAACTTTATGAATGCTGGAGATAGTTTTTATAATAAAAAAGTTTTAGAAAAAGTTTTTAAAAATGATTATAAAGATATAGATGTAATCTACGGTGATCATAAAGTTATTTATCCAAATAGAACTAGAATAGCAAAAGCAGGAAATATTAAGGATGTCTGGAAAGGCTCACAGTTTTGTCATCAAAGTACATTTATCTCATCTAAAGTCCATAAGTTAAATAAATTTAATTTGTATAATCGCATAGGAGCAGATTTCGAATTTTTTTACAATCTGTATAAACAAAATAATAAATTTGAATATGTAGATGTTGTTGTAGCAAATTATTCTGCTGGTGGATTATCTGATATCAAAAGAGTGGATAGCATCGTTGGATGGTGGAACGTAGTAAAAAAAGACACAAAAGTGAATTTGTATTATGTTTGGATTATTTTGAAAGAGATAATGAAGAATTGGGTAAAGAAACTTGTTTAATAAAATTAATTTAGTAAATCTAATTCAAAAGTCAATACTATTTATTTTAATATTGACACCGATATTTTCTATTCAAGCATCATTATCTTTAATAATTGGTGGAATTATAAATAATAGTACAGCCTTAACTTCTCCATATATTAAAGGGATAAAAGATTTATTTTTTATTTTCATAATATTTGTTTCTTTTCTACTTATTATAAAAAACTTTTTTATCAATAGAGTGACATTAACTTTTTTATTTGTGATAATTATATGTATCTTAATACCTGCATACTACTATCATAGGGTTGATCATACAAATATTCTAATTTTCTTGTCTGGTATCAAATGGTTAATGCCATTTATTTTAGCTGTATTTTTAATAGGACATATTAACGAGAAACTGTTATACAAAATGGGTACAATACTATTTTATCTATTTATTTTTAATTTTTTTATCCAAATAGTACAACTGTTTTTTGCAGGAGGATGGTTTGGTTTTAATGCACTAGGATTGTCAGCACGAAATCCAGGTATATTTTTCATTCCTAGTACGGCAGGAGTTTTTACGATATTAGTATTATTTTTTAGTAAATTTTATATGGATAAAAAATTAGAAAAAAAAATCTTTTTCCTGATTCCAATTAGTATATTTTTAACTGAATCTGGCACAGCCATAGGGGCATATATTATTTTTATAGCTATATATAAACTGAAGAAAAGTTTTTTACCATTAATGCCAATAGTATTAACATTCTTAGCAATAGCACTTGTTTTTTCATTAGGTACGCTATCTGACAGACCAGGTCTTCTTAAAGAATCTTTTGGTACAAGACTTATTATTTTTAGTGAAGTATTAAATAAAGGAACATATTTTGCTAAAAATTTTGGATATGGAACAAATACTGCGCTTTTAATTAAAAATAGATATGGATTAGCTTCTAAAATAAATATTTTAGATTCTTGGTTTAGCGCAGTTGTAGTTAATTTAGGATTAATTAATGGCTTTGTAATTGCTATTTTATTGATATTATTTTTTATAGCACTAACTATTTTAAAAGATAAAGAAAAATTAATTTTTCTTATTATGTATTCTTTATTTAGTGTGACAACTATTTTTACTGAATCATATCCTGCAAATTTAATTTTTGCTGTATTATTAGCATATTATATAAAACCAAAAAAGGATAATCCTGAAACTCCTAATAATCCACAACAAATATCAAACAAATAACATAGGCGGTGAAGATATAGTTTACAAAAATGAGCTAGAATCTTTACAAAATAAATTAGGCAAAGAAAATGTATTTTCTTATGAAGTTTCAAATGATAATGTAAGTAAATTAAAATTAATATTTAATATTTGGTTTGATAAAAAATATTACCAAGAAATAAAAAATATAATAGAAAAAAATGGTATTGATTTAGTACATATTCATAACTTTTATCCACTTTTGACACCAAGTATATTTAAGGCTTCAAAAGATGCTGGAGCTAAAGTGGTTCATACATTGCATAACTATCGTTTATGGTGTATATCTGGTATTTTTTATAGAGATGGTTATGGAATATGTGAGCTATGCACTAAAAGTAAATTTTCTTTGCAAGGTATATTTAACAAGTGTTTTAGAAAGTCTTTAGTTCAAAGTTCTTTAGCTCAATTTTCATTTTGGTACTATAGAGCTACTAAGGTATTTGATAATATTGACTACTTTTTTGTACTCACAAATTTTCAAAAAGAGAAAGTAAAAAGTTTGGGTGTAGATGAGAAAAAACTGTTGCTTAAACAAAATAGTTTAAAAATGAACTTTGATATACAAAAAAATAAAAAAGATTATATTTATGTTGGGAGATTGGAAGAGTCAAAAGGGATATATGAACTTTTAAAAGTATGGAAAACTCTTGATGATAAATATATCTTAACTATCATTGGTGGTGGAGATATTGAAGAAGAATTAAAATCTAAATATTCTAAGAAAAATATAATTTTCAAAGGTAAATGTAGTCGAGAAGAGACACTTGAAAATATATCAAAATCAAAATATCTTATACAACCTTCATTGTTGTATGAAACATTTGGCTTGACAATCATTGAGGCTATGAGTTGTGGTGTGCCTGTGATAGGTTTTGATATAGGTACAAGAAGTGATTTTATAGAAGATGGTGTTAACGGCTTTATATCTTCAACAAGTAATTTAAAAAATATTATAGAAAAATCATTTGAATTTAAAGACTATGAAAACTTAAGTAAAAATGCAGTTTTAAAAGCAAAAGAGTTTGAAAATGATTATATAATTGAGAAGCAAATAAAAATTTATAAAAGCATAGTGGAAGATAAATGAAAATATCAATTATAACAGTAGTATGGAACAATAAAAAAACTATAAAAGATGCGATAGATTCTGTATTAAACCAAACTTATAAAGATATAGAATACATCATAGTAGATGGTGCAAGCAGTGATGGGACAGTAGATATTATTAAAAGCTATGGAGATAAAATAACAAAGTTTGTAAGTAAGTCTGACAAAGGTATATATGATGGACTCAACAAAGGTGTGTCTTTAGTTGCTGGGGACATTATAGCTTTTTTGCATAGTGATGATAT
>JALUWO010000092.1 GCA_027019405.1 Candidatus Altimarinota bacterium
ACTACGGCGTTTAATACCATGAACTATATACCCTTTTTTTAGTAAAAACTCTGCTAGGTATGAACCATCTTGTCCAGTTATCCCTGTTATTAGGGCTACTTTTTTTTCTTGCATTTTAATTTTCCTTTTTGATAAATTGTTTTATTTTAGATATGTTTTTAATAATCAGCGAATATATACCACCAACACCATTCTTTCTCAAAGCTCTTAAATCTTCTTGAGATTTTAGCATAATGTTTTTAAGACTTTTATTACTCTCTCCTCCAACTCTCATTTTATACAACACTTGAGGGATATACTTCACTGTTATACCAGCACTCAACACTCTAAGCATAAAGTCATAATCTCCTGCTATCTTAAAACTCAAATCAAAGTTTCCATACTTTTCATACACTTCTTTTTTTAAGATAAGAGTAGGATGAGCAGGCATCCATCCTTGTTTTAGTAAAGAACTCTCAAAATCTTTACTTTTCCAGTATCGCAGTACTTTTGAAGTATCACTCTTAGGTGTATATATCAAGTCTCCATATACTCCATCTAAATTATCATCAGACTCAAACTGCTTTATAATCTCTTCAATGCTATTGCTATTAGCATATAAATCATCACTATGTAAAAATGCTATAAGATCACCAGTAGCTAAAGACAATCCTTTATTTAAACCATCATAGATACCCTTGTCTTTTTCACTCACAAATGTACTTATCTTATTTCCATAGCTTTGTACTATCTCTACTGTTCCATCACTACTAGCACCATCTACTATAATGTACTCAATGTTTTTATATGTTTGGGATAGAACTGAGTCTATTGCATCTCTTATAGTCTCTTTATTATTCCAGACTACTGTTATTATTGATATTTTCATATTAAATTAAGTCATTATCAATAATTTGACAAATTGTATGCCCAAAAAGTATATGCATCTCTTGTATTCTAGGTGTATTATCAGATGGAACAATTAAATTTATATCACATATACTATTCATTAAACCACCATCTCGACCACTAAATCCTATAGTTTTACACCTCATAGCTTTACCCACTAAAAAAGCATTAATCACATTTTGACTATTTCCACTCGTGCTTATACCAATAAGTAAATCGCCCTTATTTGCTAAACTTTCTACTTGTCTATCAAATATCTTATCATAACCATAATCATTTCCAATTGCAGTTAATGCACTTGTGTCTGTGGTAAGTGCTATTCCTGCTAAACCTTTTCTTTCTACTTTATATCTTCCAGTTAGTTCAGCTGCGATATGTTGAGCATCGGCAGCACTTCCACCATTTCCAAAAAGTAAAATTTTATTTCCATTTTTTAAAGTATCTACTGCTAACTTACTTGCAATCACTAAATTATTTTCCATAGTTTTCATAACTAACTCTATTGTTTCTAAGTGAGAAGCAAATTCTTCTTTAATTACTGTTATCATCAATCAACTCCATATTTATAAATTTTTGTTTAATTTTATCTTTAATAGTATCAGTCTCATAAACTTTTATATAAAAATCTTCTGCTATATTTGGTGGTAAAAAATCATCATTATCTCTATAAAAAAAGATAAAATAATTTCTTTTTAAGTAGTAAGCTAAATGTATTAAAAAAGAATCACCACCTATATATAAATCACATTTTCCTATTAATTGTTTTACATCACTCAGTGTTGTATTTGTTAAATAGTGAGTAACATTATCTTGAAATTCTTGATATTTTTTTTCTATATCTATCAAATAGATTTCATAATTTTTACTTTTTAGTAATTTTAATAAATAATGTAATTCATCCTTATTAATATTTTTTAATTCTACTCTAGTAAGTGGATTTATGACTATAATTCTTGGATTTTTTAATTGTAAGTTATAATTATTTAGATTTGTTTTTTTATGATAAATATTCTCTATAAGTTCTTTTCTATTACTATATATTTTTGAATTTTGAATATTTGGAGTAGATATTTTAATTTTTGTAAAAAATGCTATTAAAGCAGTTCTAAAATCTTCTTTTTCAAAAACAAGTTCATCAATATCATTTTTTTTTATAAAATTAATAAACTTATAAAAATCAATTAAAGATTTAAAAATACCTTGCTTTTTTATATCATAAAATGCTGGAATATCTTCAAATACTATTTTAATATTTAACTTATTTTCTATATTTATCAATCTAGCAATATTTAAAGTATGTTTAGTTCCTAATATATTGACTTTACTATCAAGTTGTTCTAGTAACGATAAAGAGATTAAATTGTCTCCTAAAGCCAATAAACTTACATAATATTTCTTCATCTATCGCTCTTTTAAATCATATATCATTTTCATAAAAGCTGTATAATAAGCAAAACTATCATAACCTTTTGCAATACCTTTTGAAACTTTAGAACCATTTACAAGTAATTCTGTATCTAACTGTTCATAGTAATTAAAAGCATCAACTAAACTATTGCTTGAAATTTTATCAAGTACAACTCCATTGATATTATTTCTTACTATATCTACTGTAGCACCTACTGTTTTTGTTGTAATAAGATTCATACCACATGCTGCTGCTTCACATACTACAGTTCCCCAATGGTCTTCTCGACTAATAAGTAAAAATACTTTTGCATTGTTCATCTTCTCTACAACTTTATGAGGTTGGGTAAAGCCCTCAAAAATCACTCCATCACCATTACATATATTTTTCAGTTCACCACTACCTAAAATTCTAAGATTCCAAGATCCACCATTTTTTCGATATGTACTAAACGCATCCATAAGAATATCTACAGATTTTCTTATGTTTAATTGCCCTACATATAAAAATTCATTTTCTCTTTGTTCTATAGGGTTTGTATCTTTATATATTTCTTCATATGCACCATAATTACCTACATATATTTTATCTTCAGGCATACCTAAAAACTTCATAAGCTTTTGACCCTCACGACCTGGTACAAAAGCAGCATCAAAATACTTATTTAAAAACAGTCTAAAGTAAATTGCACCAACTTTTTGTCTGAGATTATTTTTAAAATGATTATCAACTACTACTATAACTTTAGCACCATTTTTAGTTTTGATAAAATTATCATACTGCAGCCAACCTTTATGAGCCCAAGCAGTATGCATTACAAAATTTCTATCATCAAATTCATCTTTTCTATCATATATATCATTTGGATTATCTAACCAAATTATCTCATGACTCAAAATCTTTTCTAAATTCTCAAATGGAACGACTGGTTTTGTAGCGGTAATAATAATATTACCTTTGAAATGCTTAATAACTTGAGTAAGCAACAATCCACAAGCAGGAAAACCTTCCCAAAAAACTATAGGTTTAATTTTTAACATATTTTTTTAACCTTTTTTAAAATTTTATATAAGTACTATCAAACAGCATTAACTTTCTTTTCCTTTTTTATAAATAAGCTCGGTACAATAAAATAAGCCAATATAAAACTAAACATTAAAGGCAAATGAAATCCATATCCAGGAGCTAATATAAAAAGCATAGATGCCGTTTGTGCATTTTTACTAACATTTGCATTTGTGACAATGATACTTAGTGCAATAGTATTTACAATTACCCCACTACTTATAGAAAATAGAGGTGCTAACCAACCAAAATCTACAAACTCTGCAGTAAACATGCCAAATGAAGGAGTATGACCAGTAGCAGCAAGACCTGGCATATACATCTCTACTAATCTTGTTGAACCAAAAGCAAATGGTTTATCAGGATAAATTGCTCTTGGTACATAACTCCAAAATCCACTTAAACTTATCGAACCATAAGTATGTTTTAAAGTACCATTAGCATAATCTGTAAAGACTTTATTTGCATAGTACATAAAATCAAAATATGACTTCACTCTTGTCAAAAAATCCTGAGAAGCTCCAAACTGTCCAAATAATTTAAGCATTAATATAACTAAAAATAGACCAACTACCACAATTTGCCATTTTTTTATTTTTTTACCACTCCAAAGATATATTAAAAATGACTTTATAAAAACATCTAAGATTAATTTTTTTGATCCCGTAAAAAACATTAAAAGTGTAAAAAATAAGATCTTTTTAATAGTAATCTCTCTTTTAATTGCAACGATGTAAAACAATACGGAAACAGAAGTGATATAAAAAACCCAAATACTTCCAAACCCTTCTCTAAAAGCTTGATAACCTAATCTTGGATTTGTAAAAAATATACCATTTGAATGAATTACCAAAATAGAAAAGAAAAAAATAGCTGATAAGAATACAGCGATAGCTAATTTACTAGGTTTTTTTAAAAACTGAATATTTAGCTGATTGCTTGTCGGCATAAAAGATATACTTGCCCAATAAAATAAAAATATCAATATATAGTATATAGTAGCTAATATAAGATAATTAAACATTGGTCCATCAAAAAGTTCTGGCGCAAAAAGAGCAGGTATAACAATCGTACTTAATGGCTGAAGGTTTAGTAATAATATTGCAAAAACTAAAAGTTTTTTATGTTTTACCTTTTTATGATATGCGAGCAATATAGGAGATATTGCAAATAATATTATTAAAATCAGTAAAAAAGTAATCATTTAGTTATTTAACTGCCCATTTACCTTTGATAACATTCATCATAATATCTTTACCTTTAAGTAAAAATGCCATATTAAACTCAAATCCAGGTTTATTCATTTCTAGTCTTAATTTTGCAGGAAGCTGTAAAATTCTTAACAATTTACTATGCCCAACTTTTTTGCCATCTACAGTATAGTCACCATTGGCAATTCTTTTATATGATGGTAGAGTATCTGCATAAGTAGCTAGATAATTACCCCAAATAATTGCTCCTTTTTTAGACTTTGGTTCTAAAGTACCTTTTGCTATCATCTCACCAGCTTTTGTGCCTGAATCTACTATGTAAGATATATCCATTTTACTAAAAGTGGTATCTCCTATTTGTATAACAACTTTACCAGCATAACAAGCTTCAACTCCTATAGTTGAAGCAAAATTAACTACATAATCAGATTTAAACATCAAAGCATAAGTATCTTTTTTTGACATAGGATTTTCTACTACTATATGCTTATACTTTTTTTCAAGGTTTAAATATCTATCTAAAACATTCTCAGCCGTATTTGCTTGATTTGGGTGCATTTTAACCACAAGTATATACTTATCTTCATCTAATACATTTGCAACTTTTTCTATCTCTTCTACTTGGTCTTCAGGAACAAAACCATCCCACTCTTTCCCTATGAATTTATACTCATCATCTGTTGTAGGGTAGATTGCTACTATGATTTTATTTGTATCTACAATAGCATTTGGTAACATACCTGATTCTTGATTTTTCGTATAAACTGGGTCTCCGGTATCTTCATTTTTAGCTTTTTTACCAAAAAAAATCTCTGCGTTTTTTATAGCTTTTTCTTCATCCTCTTCATAGCACTTAATAGCTCTTCTTGTATTACCATCTATAGAGTGTATAAGTTCATTGATAAATACTACTTCATGAAGTGATTTTTTTACTTCTACTAGACCATAGCCTGCATCACTATCTCTTGTCGCTTCAAGTACAGGTTTTACCTCTCCAAAACGACCATTAAACATAAATACAAAATCATATTTACTTGTCTTTATTTCGTCTTTAAAATAGTTATACAACTGTTTAGCACTAAAAAGCATCTTATTATGAAAGCTTTTCCAGTTATCATTTAACTGTTCATAACTTTGAGCTTTTACAGCCGATGCCATAGAGGACATAACCCCCAATTCTAAAGACTGATTTATCCTGTCATCTACGCTATCACTCACATTATTTAACTTTATAAACTTTACATCAACTTTATCTTTGACATCATTTATAGCATCCATAGCTCTAAATTTACAAAATATACAAACAGATTTACTATGTAAAGAATTAGCCGTACAAGATTGAATCTCACCATCACAGACATAAGCAGTGATTTTATTGCCATGACTGAGCAAATCCTTTACAGCAGATATATGCAACTCTAAAGGTGGAGAGCCTAAAGCATTATTGAAATATACTGCTATATTTTTGTTTTTAATATTTTCTTTATATTGTATATTTTTTATATTATTTCGCATTATATCCACTTCTCTTGTTCAATATACTCTTTTGTAATTTCAATTAATTTTGGTGAAATAAAATCTTTATCATTAAAAACTTTTGGGAATTTATAAAATAAATTGCCAAATAGCTTATCTTTAAATCCAGATAAACCTTGTCTTTGATAAAGTTCAATCCTATGTTTCATTGCACTTACAAACCTATTTGGTTTTTTTAATAATTGTTCAAATACATTATCTTTAATTTGTTTAAAATAAATATTTTTAGATACATAACATACATCATCAAACTTGTGAATATTAAATTCTTTTGGAAAACTAAATTTATTATCTAAACCAAGCATATGTTTTTTCTTTATATCATAAATTAAATTACTTGATTTCATCTTTGCATTAAAATTATTATTAACCGAATTTACAAGCATAACTGCCAAATGTTTTGGTCCAAAAGGTACTGTCCTAGGAAATGATATATATTTAGGCAACATTTCTGCTACCCCCCCCATATATGCAATATGATTAAAACTAAAATTATACAAATGTTCCATATATAAACTATCTTGCCATCTAATAAAATTTTTAGCATTTGGAACTTCTATATATAAAATAGCATTAGTCTTAAGAACTTTTTTAATTTTATTAATAAATTCTTGTGGATTTTGCATATGTTCTAAAGCTTGTACTACAGTTACTACATCAAATTTTTTATTTTTATTCTTTTCAATAAATTCTTCAAGCGTTAGATTTAATACAGGTAAACCCTCTTTTTGTCCAACTTCAGCACGAGATATATCTGGCTCAAGACCTATAGAGTCAAATCCTAAATTTATAAACTCTTTTAAACCTCTACCTGGTCCTGTACCTATATCTAAATGTGTCATGCCTTTTGTAACTCTTTTTAGATTATTAGCAATAGCTCTATATCGTATTTTTCTTCTAATTTCTACCATTTTTGACATACCTAGTATATCATTTGATTCACCAGTTTTATTTCTTGTATTCCAAGCACTTACAAACCAAGAAAATTTAGGTACTTTTGATCTCCAAACCAATCCACAATCATTACAAATAGTAGTTTGTAATATTTGTAAATTATTATAATTTACATTACCCAAAATTTCATTATTATCATTATTACATATAAGACATTTTTGCTTTACATGTAAATCATCATTATCTATTTTCCAATTTGTTATTTTATTCATTTACCATCTCCTTGTAAGTTCCTATTTTTTTAATTCTACCATTTTCTAGTTCTACTATCTTATCACACTCTTTTAAAGTACTTAATCTATGAGCTATGATTAAGATAGTATAATCTTTATCTAAATTATAGATATTTTCCATCACTTTTTCTTCTGTTGCAGTATCTAATGCACTTGTAGCTTCATCAAGTACTATTAATGAGGAATCTTTATATATACATCTTGCAATTCCTACTCTTTGTCTTTGTCCTCCTGATAGTTTAGAACCTCTCTCTCCTAAATTTTCTGTGTAACCATCTGCTTTTTCTTTTATAAAATCATCTAAACAAGCAACTTTGGAAGCATTTACTACATTTACTTTATCTATATTTTTCATTTCACTGCCAAAAGCTATATTTTGATAAAAATCACTATCTTGTATATAGATATTTTGTGGTACATGAGCAATATGCTGATACCAAGATATACTATTATTCTGTGTAAGCTTTTGATTATCTATAAGAATATCACCATCTGTTGGCATTAATAACCCCATAATAATATCTATTAAAGTACTTTTGCCACTTCCTGTGCTACCAATAAAACCTATTTTTTCACCTTTGTTGATTATTAGATTTATATTATTTAAAATTAAGTTATCGGAATTTGGATATCGAAAAGAGATATTTTTCAATTCTATTTGACTATCAAAAACAACATTTTTATTTATTAAATTTATTTTTTCTTTTGATGATGAAAGTAATTTTAAAACATCTATTAATGATTGTTTGTTACCTTCTATATTTGCCCAACTACGGTAGGCTTGTTGAGCAATTGGTAAAATTCTCTGAAGCGCTATAGCAACTGTTATAAATGTAGGTAATACCATAGCTTTAGGAATTATATGATTAATAAATACAAAATAATAAGATAATACAATGATAAATACTATGCTAATTGTCTCAATTAAATACCTAGGTGCTTGAGCTACAACAATATTAGATGATTGACATTTTCTAAGATTTTTATCTATTAAATTGTATTTTTCTATAAAATAATCAAATGAGTTATTAATTATAACATCTTGGATTCCACCTACACTTTCTTGCACAAGTTGCACTTGTTGATCTTGCATAGATGATATTTCAATACTATTTTCTTTTAACCTTTTTTTAAAATATAGAGTCACTAAACTATAAATAATAACTAATCCTAACATCAACAAAAGTGTTAATTGGTAATTAACAAATAAAAAGACTGTTGAAATTATAAAAAACATGATTAAAGCTGATACAAACATAACAGAAGGAAAAATCAAACTCTGAATAACTGTATTGATTTTTGAAACTAATTTAGAAATGTCTTCACTGCTATTTATATTTTTATGCTCTATATAAGGTCGATATAAAATATTATGATAGGCTTTCACACTTAAACTACTACCAAGTAAAAATGAAAAATTTGCACTTATTTTTATAGAATAAATTCTTACAACAGTAGATAATACTGTAACTATTATAAAAATAACTACTATAGGAAAAATTATTTGCGTTGCTTCATAAATATTAAAATAATTAGTAATATTAGTAATTATATCATATTCCATTAATTTAGAAGGATTTATCAGAACTGTAATGAGAGGTATAACCATACCTATAGAAAAAACTTCTAAAAATGAACTAAGAATAGTTAAAATAGTTACAAGTAAAAATCTTTTTTTATCTTTAATTGTAAGATTTAACCATAATATTTTGATTAGTTTATTCACTTATTAATTTCCCATGACCAAGAGAATCCAATTCTAACTCTTTTGCTCTTTTGATATATACTTTTTTTAAATCATCATTATCTATTATACTTTTAGCACTTGCTATCACATTATTGCTCTCTTCCCATACATCAGTTGCATCAATAGGTCTAGGCATAATATCTTTAAATAATTCAGCAAATCCATGTATTTTATGAGATGAACTAGCTATTGGGATACAAGGACAGCCAACTTTAGTAGTAAAGATTAGATGATGATAACGACCAGAAAATAAAAATTTGGCTTTGCTTAATATTCCCATAATATCTCTATAATCAAAATCAGCACCTATAAAAATAGAGTCTGTATCTTTAGCAACATCTTTTAGTATCTGATCTTCAACATCTTTTGCTAAAAGTACAGCATTTGGAACTATCTTTTTTAATTCATTTATTATATATACAAGTGAAGATTTACTTCTGCTTCTTCTATAGTCCATAGGCAACATACTTAAACTAAAACAAAAAAAATCTTTATCCAAAAAATTTAACTTCTTAACTTTATCTTTTAATAGTAAGTTATCTACATTTAGTGAAAATACAGAATCAGGATACATTTTGATATTTATAAGTTGAGGATAAAAATCAAAAATATTTTTATATGAATAAGGCTCTCTTACTGCTACACCATCTATAACACTAAATACTTTCTTTATCATAGCTGGTAAAGTAGAATCAACCAATGTAAGAGTTACACTTCCATTTAAAAAATATGCTTTTTTCTTTAGCTTAGTTTTTGTAAACCATAGCATAAATAGACCTTTTATCGCTCCTATATTATCCCGATAGGTACTACCCTCTGCATTAAATACGATAATATCTATATCTTGCATCATATTTATAAAACTTTTAGCACCTTCTCCACCTTTACCACTAAGCCAAAGTTGTGCAATATATTCAAATTCATCTGCTATTTTTGGTAATAGATGAAATTCATCTAAAAATCTTTTTGTAATTCTGCTATGGTCATTAAATAGTTTTCTATTAAAGATAGTAGGTTCCCAAGTATATTTTTTGTGCATATATCTATGAGGTACACCAATAATTTTAAAATCATTTGAAGTATTCTCTAGTATATTTTTAAGACCATCTATACAAGCTTTTATTCCCCAGTTTTCATAACTACTACCATCATTTAAAACTAAAATCTTTTTTTTATTCATATTCTAGATCTCTTTAAATTTTCTATTTTATTTACATCTTCAGTAGTTTGTATAGATCCATGAAGATCATCCACTGCTCTTTCACTTTTAAAATAATCATTATGAGAGTATGTACTATCTAAATCTAGCAATCTACTCTTCTCTTTTTCTACAATACTCTTAATAGCTTGAAATATCTCATCATAATATTTATCAAGTAAACTTTCATATTGTCTAAGTTCATTATTTTTTACAAGCAATTTATATATACCATAACTCATAAACTCATCAGCATAAAATATAAAATCTTCTACATCCTCTTTGATATAGTTTTTTCTAATATTTACAACTTTTATATATATCTTATAAGCAATAAATAATTGTAAATAGATAGGTGAATCTTTATCATCATTAAATATTTCATGAAGTTGATGTCTGCTATCTTCGACAGCAGAAAAACAGTACTCCATCACTTTTGACTTACTACTTCTTGCGATAGTTGGTTTCTCAAAAAATGTAGCATACCAAAATTTTATAACAGTTTCATTTGTAACAGTTTCATGCATTTGCTTACTTAAGCTGTTTTCAAAAGTTTCTCCTCTTTTTGTAAGGTATCCTATGCCATTATTTTCAAATAATTCTTTTGTGTAGTCATTAAATCTTTTTGTACTTATTTTATCTCTAAAGCTTATGGGCGATTGAGTATTTGTAGCATTTGTAATTTTATCTATGAGTTCACTATCTGCTGTTTCATATAGCCTTATCATCACATATACACCCTCAAGTCTTGAAGTATCTCTTTTATATATATCATAAATTACATTTGTAGTTTGTAATCCATTTACAATAACTGGATTTGTTGTCTCTATAGGATAGTATCCAACCATCATCTGTTTTGGCATATTTATTCTATTTGCTATTATTGTGATACCATTATTTAAAAATGGAAAATACTCTGCATCATCGCCTAATAAAGTTTCTCTTATAGAACGATTTGTTTTATTTGTGCCCAAATATCCTCTAATATTATCACTAAAAAGAGTATCTTTAGATTTATTGAGTTTTATTTCTTCATCTATTAATTTACACAATTCAATAGCTTCAAGTCTAAAATTTGCAGCTTTTACATTTAAAAGTGAAAATGATATAAGTGCTTGAGGATCTGTTTTTAGAGATATATTTGATTTTTGAGCTTGAAATGTAAATCTGTTTTGTTTTCGTTTTTTATTGATTGTTATTAGTGATTCTATACGAGCAAACAGATCTTCACTATCTAGTATTTTCAAATCTTCATGAGCCTCTTCATATCTTTGTGCTATTTCTAAGTTTTGATTCTCTTTTTTCCCATTAAATATAAAATACAACTGAACATCAAAATACTCTCCAGCTTGAATCAATGAGATATACTCTTCATGTCTAGCTTTTACTGTATTGTTTAGCCTAAGTCCTGTTAAATTATTTCTAACAAAAATATTTTCATAATTTGAGATAAACTTTGTTAGTTCATTATCTCCTACAGTTGCTTTACTTTTCATTTGAAATATATGTAATATTTTCTCATCATTATCAATATAAATTCCATCAAATCCACCATCATGAGAGCCATTTTTATTTTCTAATGTCGATGCTTCATCATATGCTTCATCAAAACTTATATCTAAAATAGAAGACAAGCAAAGTATCTCAAATGCTAAATCTTTTGATATATCAAATTTACGAGAAATTTTATCTATATATCCATTTATAAAAAGTTCTTTATTCATAATACTATTTCCAATTGCTTTTTCTACACTCTTCAATGTAATCTTTTAATTTTTTCTTAGGTTGCCAACCAAGTGCTTTTGTTTTACTACTTACCACTTCTGCACTCATACGATTTCCTCTTCGCTCAGGTAACATCTCAATCTTTCCATCATACATTTTAGCTACATCTAAAATAGTAAAAGATTCATCACTACCTATACCAAACTCATCACCATAACCATTTTCACCTACAAGTATTAAGCCTGATATAATATCATTTATATGAGTAAAATTTCTTTTCTGAGTCCCCGGAGTTACTATAGTAAGTGATTCTTTATTTTTCATTTTTTCTTTAAAAAGAGCTATCAAAGTTGCATATTTACCTGTTTGTATCTCTCTTTCTCCATAGACATTATAAAAATAAGTAATAGCATATGGCACATTAAACCAAGTCCCATAATTTTGTACAAGCTCTGTATTTGAAGCTTTAGTCCAAGCATAAGGTGATGCACTTCTTCCTAGCCCACCATCTCCAAATTTTGTAGAACTACCTGAATAAAGTATCTTGCAGCCATGCTTTCTAACAAATTCTAAAACTGCAAAAATACCATTTTTATTAAACTTCCAGACTTTTTCAATATCATCAAAACTTTGTTCAACTCTTGAATACTCACCAAGATGATAAACCATATCTGGTACAAAAGTGATTAATTTATCTATGTCTTCTGTTAATCCTTCTATATAAGTTACATTTGGAACATGATTGTCTTTAGAGCCTGTGAAGTAATTATCTAAAGAATACACATCATTATTTTTATCTTGAGCTAATTTTTCACAAAGATGACTTCCAACAAATCCTGCTCCACCTGTTACTAATATCTTTTTCATATAGCTAATATCCTATTTATAAATTCTCTTACTGCACCATCACCACCAGATTTTGAGAGTTTTATTATATTGTGAATTGTTTTTATTTTAGGAAGTGCATTTAATGGACAAGCAGATATTCCTACATGTTCCAGCAACTCTTTACAATTTATATCATCACCAATATATGCCACTTCCTCAAGTTCTATATTTTCTTTTTTACAAATCTCTCTAGCAATATCTAATTTACCTTTGTGTTCTAATCCTTGATAAAGATAATCAATTTTCATCTTTTTTGCACGATTTTCTACTATTTTAGTATTTTCACTTGTAATTATGCCAGTTTTTATACCTGCTTTTCTAAGTAGTTCAAAACCTTTTCCATCGTGAGTATTAAACTTTTTAAACTCTTCGCCATTTTCTCCATAGTACATACCTGCATCTGTAAGTGTTCCATCTACATCTGAAAGAAAAAGTTTTATTTGTTTAGACTCTTTTTTATTAGCTAATAGATGCTTTTGCATCAATTTTTCAGCTATTAGCCAATCATCTTCTTCATCTATTTCAACTGCTGTAAACTCTTCCATTTCATAGATAGCTATTTTACCACTAAGACGATTTTTATCTTTTTGAATATTTTTTATACTATTTATATAAAAAGCTCCATTTTCCATAAGCATACCATTAAAATCTTGTCTTCTAGGACGATTACTAAAATCATAATTAAATGGTGTAGCATCATCATTCCAATAAAATCTTTTTGTTCTTACACAAGTAAGAAGTGAATTAGCATTTTCTTTTTTTAATGTATCTAATGCTCCATCAAAATCTTTAGTTTGAGTAAGTGGTGATGTAGCTTGAACCAGTAAAAATAAATCATTATCTTTAAAATTCTTTTTATCAATAAATTCTAGCATTACGGATTCTGTACTTGCTGTATCATTTGCATTTTTTAAATCTCTATCATAAACTTTTACTTTAGAAAAGTTAAAGCTATTTACTACATCTTTAATCTCTTTACAATCAGTAGCCACATAAACTTCATCAATATTTAAAGAGTTTTGTAGAGCTTGTAAATTCCAATAAACTAGAGGTTTCCCACAAAACTCTTTTATATTTTTAAAAGGTATAGATTTACTTCCACATCTTACAGGTATAAAGGCTATGTTCATTTTTATTTTCTATTCTTTAGTTTATCTCGTTGCACTTGCTCTATAGGAAGTATTTCACTATCTTTATAGTGTAGTGCTTCAAAAGTTGCAGTCAAATCTCTTACTAACTTTTGTAAACCTTGAGGTTCAAGTGAAGCAGCATGATCAGTTCCTTTCCAAGTTCTATCTTTTGTAAAATGTCTCTCTATCCATCTTGCACCTAATGTAAAAGCAGATACATCTAAAGCTACGCCTAGATGATGTCCTGAAAAACCTATCTCATTTACTCTATGCTCATAATTTTCATACAACCAATTTATTTCTAAAAGTGCAACATTTTTTGCGGGAACTGGATAACCAGAAGTACAAGAGTAAATAAGAAGTCGTGATTTAGCTTGATCTTTTTCTTCAAAAAAAGATATTATCTCTTCAACTTCTTCTTTTGTAGTCATACCAATAGACAGTTGTACTTGACCTTTAAACTCATCTCTAAGAACTTTTAACATCTCAAAGTTATTATTACAAGCTGATGGAACTTTTAAAAACTCTGGTTCAAAAGTTATCATCTCTTTTGCACTTGTTACATCCCAAACAGAGGTGCTATAAACTATTCCGATACTATCACAGTAATCTTTTAACTCTTTATTTTGTTCAACATTAAATTCAAGATATTCTCTATGTGCACCATAAGTATCTCCATAAGAATTTGAAGGTACTGGGTGTACTGCATTGTATTGTTCTTCAGTTAAAAGTTCTTTGTTGTTTCTTTTTTGAAATTTAACATAACCTGCACCTGCCTCTTTTGCTAAATCTATCAACTCTTTTGCTATATCCATTTGCCCCATATGATTACAACCTATCTCAGCTATAATTTTTGGTGCTTTATAATCAAATTTAAATGCCATTTTGTCTTTCCTTTTGTTTGTAAATTTATTTTACTCTATTATATTTGTCACTGTATCTGATTATATCGTCTTCACCAAAATATTCACCAAGTTGCACTTCTGAAAATAATATATTTTCATCACTATTATTTATAATCTGATGTTTGCAACCTTTTGGAATATAAATATATTTTCCTGGATATACATCCAATAAAGATTCACCTAGTACAACTTGTCCCCTACCTTTTATAATGACCCAATGTTCTTCTCTCTTTTTATGCTCTTGTAAACTTAATTCACCTTTTGGAAAAACTGTAATAATTTTTGCTTGTGCATGAGAAGTCAGAATAGTACTTTTATAAAAGCCCCAAGGACGATTATAAATTTCGTGTTCAAGCGTTTGATTGTCAAACTGTGAAAAATCATAAGTTAAATCAAAAGGGATATTCTCTAAAAGCATTATATGAAACTGCTTTTTTGTAATAATATTAGTAAGTTTGTTATCTGTATCAATAATTGGTAAAAAATCTATTTTTTCATTTTTAAATAATTCACATATTTCATCAAAAGTTGAATCTATTTTTAAAAATTTAAAATCTTTATTTACTATTTCATTAATTTTATTTTCAATAGTAAAATTATTTAAAAATGCTCTTCTTATATCTCCATCAGTTAATGTAGCATATAATTTTTTTTCATTATCTAGGACAATTAAAAATCTTTTTTTATTATCTTGTAACTTTGTTAATGCATCTTTAATTATACTATTTGTATTTATTAAAACATTAGTCATCTTTCTCTCCATAAAACTCTCTATACCAAGTCACAAACTCACAAATCCCATCTTCAAGTTTAGTATCAGGCTTATACCCAAAGTCATCTATCAACCCACTGACATCAGCATAAGTACTCACTACATCGCCATCTTGCATAGGCATAAAGTTCTTCTCTGCTTTTTTACCTAGTGCATTTTCTATGGTCTCTATGAAAGTCATTAGAGGAAGTGGTGCATTATTTCCGATATTATACAACTTATATGGTGAAGAAGAACTTGAAATCTCTGGATTTTTTGCATCCCACTCTTCATTTGGTGTTGCTGGGTTATCTATGATTTTTATAATTCCATCTACTATGTCATCTATGTAAGTAAAATCTCTACTCATTTTGCCATTGTTAAATACTTTTATAGGTCTATCATTTAGTATAGCATCAGTAAAGAGCATCGGCGCCATATCTGGTCTTCCCCATGGTCCATAGACTGTGAAAAATCTTAGCCCTGTTGTTTGTATGCCATAGAGGTGAGCATAAGTGTGTGCCATCATCTCGTTTGATTTTTTAGTTGCTGCATAGAGGCTTACTTGATGTTCTGTTTTATCTGTTGTTTTAAAGGGTTGTGATTCATTGAGTCCATAGACTGATGAGCTTGAGGCATAGGCTAGGTTTTTTACATTATGGTTACGGCAACCCTCTAAGATGTTTAAAAAGCCTACTACATTACTCTGTATGTATGCATGAGGGTTTTCTAGTGAATATCTTACTCCTGCTTGTGCTGCTAGATTCATCACGGCATCAAACTTTTCTGTTTTGAAGAGATTGTCCATTGCTTCATTGTCGGCTAGATCTAGTTTGTAGAACTTGTGGTTTTTGTATTTTGTTGATTGTATAGGTGAACCTAAAGGATCACATCCGAGGGTGTTTGGATGTGTGGCTTTAGCCTCACCTATTTGGGCATCAATACCTAACTCTTCTAGTCTTCCATATTTTAGGTTTACATCATAGTAGTCATTTATGTTATCTATACCTACTACTTCATCGCCTCTTTCAAGCAATTTTTTTGCTAGGTGGTAGCCTATGAAGCCTGCTGTTCCTGTTACTAGTATTTTCATCTATATGTTCCTCCTATAATTCATTTCTTAAGTATGCAAAAAACTCTTTAGAATACTCTCCATGATTTTCTACTTTATGCGCATCTAAG
>JALUWO010000093.1 GCA_027019405.1 Candidatus Altimarinota bacterium
TAAAAAATGAATTAGTAATATGTTATATATGGTAGTTTGAAATATTCCACATCCTAATATTATGGCATTCTCTAATAATGAAAGTTTAAAAATATTCCAAGAATTTAGCAGGTGAACTAATAAATTGAAGGAGTATAAACAGAAACAATTAGAGATATTAAGTAGAGAAGACACAAAAAGGTGAGCTGATATGAAAAAAGAAGATAAATTATGAGAACTTAACATCAACAAATCATTTATTGATGAAAAGATAATTAAGGGTTTAATTATGGAACCAATGAAAACTAAATTATTGCAAGTAGCAGTATATAACAGATCAATATTAAATACACTATCAACAATGTATCAAAATAATGTGATTGCATATACAAATAGTTTAGAACAACAATATTGAACAAATAATCCTGATGTTAAATATCTTAAAGATATTATAGCAGTACAAATTAATTATTATAATGAGCTAGTTAAACTTCCATGACATTTAGAAATATCTTTGCAAAATGGTAGATGATATCTTAATTATAGCATTAAGAATATATTATTAACAGCTGTTTTAGATAAATTTAAGAATATTAATATGGACTATATACTGTCTGTATTTAGTTGAATTGATTATATGTTTAATGATTTATATTATTGAAAAAATATGCAAGTAGATAGTGTTGATTTCTTATATAAATATTTAAATGATAAAGAAATTAATTTATTGTATATTAATGAAAATATTTAATATTCATTTGCAGTTTTAAAAAAAAACTAGAAGACAAACTTATCTTCTAGTTTTTTTTATTTTGTTTTATTGTTTTTATCTAGATTTTGATGAATTATAATAATGCACTATTGTGCTTAATGTTCATCTAGTCTTTTTAACTGTAGTATGAATTGCTTTATTCTTTAGAAAACATTCATTACATCTTTTTAGTCTCCTTTCAAGCTCATGAATTTTATTTTTTGAAATATCTAAAGTTGAAGTATCTAAAATATTAGCTAATTCTTTCCCAAATTTTTCACATTTTCTTTTAGAACATAATCACTCAAAATGTATTTGTTCCTTATTTTCCTTAAATATTTTTAACATTTTGTTCTTTGGTTATTTATAAGATAAAAGGAGTACAACTATTAAAGATTTCTAATTAAAAATCAAATAAAAATTGAAATAAAAATTGAAATTGAAATTGAAATATTATTTATATTATTATAGTTTTTAATAGTTAAGATTAATTAAATTTAATTCTTTAAACAAAACTAATTATGAACTTATATTTTGATATTGAAACAATACCTTTAGAAAATACAGAAAAATTATATAATAAAGAAATTTTGGAACATTATAAAGAATACAAAGATTTTAAAGAAGAATTTAATATGATTTATTGTATTTCAGTATGAGCTAATACAAAAGAAAAATGATTTTATACTAAAACTTTTTCTAGTGAATGAGATTTAGAAAAAGAAAAAGAAATCATTGAAAGTTTTTTTAAGATAATACAAGACCAAGAAGAAAAGAAAAAGAAGATTAATTTCATCTGATATAATATCAAATGATTTGATATACCATTTATTTTAAAAAGAGCATTATTCCACTGAGTTAAAATACCAAATGAATTGAAATTTTATAATCAAAAACCACGAGAAATTGACTATATTATTGACTTGTTAGAAGTATACAAAACAATTTGATTATGAAATAATTCAGTGAATTTAGAAACTTTAACTTTATTTTTAAGTTTAACTAATCCAAAAGATAATAAAAGTGGTGTCAAATGAAGTGAAGTAGCTAAATTTGTCAAAGAATGAAAATGAAAAGAAGTTGAGAAATATTGTGAAAAAGATGTTAAAGCTTGTTTTGATATATATAACAAGTTTATTGAATTAAATGTTATTTAGATAATTAAAGAATAAAAAATGAAAATTAAAATATATTAAATGAGTATATTATATACAATTTGATTTTTCTATTGACTATTTTATTAATTACAAAACTATATAATGTGATACAGAACATATTTAGGAAGTTTATCAAAAAAGAAATATAAAAAAACAAAAGATATGGATGCTAAACAAATCCAAAAGTTTTTAAAGTTAGAATGATATGATGAAAATGATGATTTTGTTTCTCCTAATGATATTTTAGATAAACCTTATTTATTTGAGTTTGGAAAGTATATAAGTTTTAAAAACTTAAATAAACAAGAAAATTTATATCCAAATATTGATTTTGAAGGAGATTTTAAGGCTATTTCAAAACAAGATTTATTAGAAATAGCAGATACTATAAGATGATTTGTGTATAAATATTATAGTTGGTTAGTATTTGCTACTAAATGCAAGAAAAATAAAAAACAAGCTGAAAAGATAATAAACAAGGAATATGAAAAACCTTTTGAAAAAATAAATTTTGATAAAGTTAATTTATATGAACAAATGTTTTTGTATCATAAATCTCCAAAGAATTATATTAAAAAAGAACTTGAGAAAAAACAAAAAAAGTGGTCTAGTATGAAAAAATATACAAGCTCATTTTTTATGGGAATATTATTTTTTTGATTTGTTAGCAATAGCAGAATATTTTGATTTTGAAAATAATTATTTAATTTATTATTGATACTAAAAATGACAAAAACTACAAAAGAGATTAAAGACTATACTTATAAAGTTCTTAAAAAATATTGGTGATATGATGAATTTAGGGGAAATCAAGAAAAAGCTATTATGGATTTAGCTTTAAATAAAAATATTGCTTATATTGAAAAGACTTGAGGTTGAAAAAGTATAGTTTATCAAATACCAGCTTTATTAAAGAAAGGTTTAACTATTGTTGTTAGTCCATTAAAATCACTTATGAAAGACCAAGTTGAAAATTTAGAAAAAAGATGAATATCTGCAACTTATCTAAATAGTGATTTAGATGAACAAGAAAAAAAGAATAGATTTATTAACTTAATGAATTGAAACTATAAACTGCTTTATGTCAGTCCAGAAAGGTTAGCATTTGATAAATTTATTGATTATCTAATACAAGTGCCTTGATGAATAAAATATTTCATTATAGATGAATTTGATACAGTTAGTGAGTATGGTG
>JALUWO010000094.1 GCA_027019405.1 Candidatus Altimarinota bacterium
TATGCAACAAGCACCTTTAAAATTAGCTCAAGATATTACAAATATTGTAAATGATGCTTATACTTCTTGAGAATTATTTGAAAAAGTTTCTCCTATTACTCAAGAATTATTAAAATTTTGGTTTGATGAAGAATGGACTACAACAAGAAATATAAATTTTCATAATTGACAAAAACAAGCAATTTTAAATACAATTTATTTAACAGAAGTTTTAAAAGTAAAAAATGTAAAGGATATTTATATGCAAATTTCTCCTGATTTGCTTTTAGAAAAAGAAATTTGACTTTCTTATATAGAAAATGATAGATTTTCTTATCCAAGATATTGTTATAAAATGGCTACTTGAACTGGTAAAACTTGGGTTTTATCTGCTTTACTTATTTGGCAATATTTAAATTATATTTATAATAAAGAAAATCAAATAGAAACTGATATACTATTTTCACCAAACTTTTTAATAGTTGCACCAGGTTTGATAGTATATGAAAGATTACTTGATGCTTTTTGTGGTAAAGAAGAAAATGGAATAAGAAACTTTGAAACTTCAGATTTTAAAAGATTTAAAGATTTATTTATTCCAGAAGATTATCAAGATCAAATTTTTTCATTTATTTCTTCCTCTATTGTTAAAAAAGATGAGATTTGAAAAAAGATTACTTGAGATGGGCAAATTATTATTACAAATTGGCATATTTTTTTAGAAAATGAAGAAAATTTAGATGAGGAAATTATAGATCCTTTCAAAGAAGCAAACAAAATTATAAAAAATATACTACCAGCTACACCTTGAAAAGCTACTTGAAACTCACTTGATGTTTTAGATAAAAAAGCTCTATGAAAGGCAGAAATAGAATATTTAAAATCTTTGAAAAATTTGGTTGTTTTCAATGATGAAGCTCATCATTTATGAGAAAATAAAACAGAAGATAAAAAACGGCAACAAGCTATGAATGAAATTTCAGAAAATAAAAAAGGATCTTTTTTACAATTAGATTTTACAGCAACTCCATATATTCAAAAATGAAAAGAAAAAATATTATTTCCACATATTATAGTAAATTTTGATATTGTCCAAGCAATGAAGCAATGACTTATTAAATCACTTGTTTTAGATAAAAGAAAAGAAACTTCTTCTATAAAATCAGAAGATTTAGATTTTAAAGCTGTAAGAGATGAATCAAATAAAGTAATATCACTTTCAAATTGACAAGAGATAATGATTCAAGCTTGATTAGAAAAAAGAAAAATTTTAGAAGAAAGTTTTAAAAAAGAATGAAAAGATAAAACTCCTAAAATGCTTATAATTTGTGAAGATACAGAAGTAGTTCCATTTGTAGAAAATTATTTAAAAAATCTTTGATATGCAGAAGAAGAATTTGCTTCAATTCATTCAAATAAGAAATGAGAAATTTTTGAAGAAGATAAAAAGAAGGTTTTTGCATTAGATAAATGAGAAAATCCAAAAATAGTTATATCTGTTTTGATGTTAAGAGAATGATTTGATGTAAATAATATTTGTGTAATAGTTCCTTTAAGATCTAGTCAATCTTGAATTTTACTTGAACAAACCATTGGTAGATGATTAAGGCTTATGTGGAGATGAGATCCAGCATTAGATGAAGTAAAAGCAGAAAATAGAAAAAGAATTTTTGTTGAGAAAAAATCACCACTAAACTATTTTGATATACTTTCAGTGGTGGAACATCCAGCTTTTGAACAATTTTATAATGACTTAATGGAAGAAGGGGAAGTATTATTCTGAGTTGATGAAAATGATTTAGATGATGATAGTTCAAAAGTTCTTTGAGATATTGAAACATTAAATTTAAAAGAAAATTATAAAGAATTTGATATCTCTTTTCCTATTATTGTTTCTGATGTTGAAGAAGTTCTGAAAAAACCAGAATATTCAATTGATATGTTAAATTCTTATCATATAGATTTTAAAGAACTTAAAAAACTAGCTTGAAGTAAAGAAAAATTTGTTTCACAAGCTGTAATTTCTTGAACAAGATTTTGAGATTATGATGTTGATATTGGTATTATGACTGCTGATTCATACAATGATTTTCTAGCAAGACTTACAAGAAAAGTTGCAGATGCAGTAGGATGATGAGAAATAAATATTAAAAAAAATACAAAACATTATAATTTGATGCAAATAAATTTACCAGCACTTACAAAACTTATAGATGATTATATTAGAGAAAAATTATTTTTTTCTTGATTTGATCCAATGGTAGATAATAATTGGAAAGTTTTGATGATAGATGATGTAGCTAAATTTGTTATAAAAGAATTGATTCAAGTAGTAGAGCAAGCACAAGAAGTAGAAATAGTATGAGAACCTGAAGTTATTTTTAGAAATATTTCAGAAGTAGAAACTATAAAAGTTAGAAAAAAATATTCTATACAAGTAGCTAAATCTATTTTTGATAAATTACCTTATCCTTCAAATAAATGATGATTAGAAAAGGAATTTATTGAATTTGCAGATACAGATTCTTTAACAGAAAGTTTTTGTAAAATATTTGAATTTAAGCATACTTTTATGAGAATGAGATATATTCAAGAAAGTTGAATTCCTGCTTATTACTATCCAGATTTTATAGTGAAAACCAAAGAAAAAATTTATTTGGTAGAAACAAAAGCAACTTCTAACATGAATAATGAAAATGTAAAAAGAAAGAAAAATGCTACTTTAACTTATATTTCAAGAATTAATAAATTACCAGAAAGTTTAAGATGAGGTAAAATTTGGGAATATGTTTTATTATCTGAAGATAAATTTTATTCTTACAAAAAAAATTGAGCAAATATTGTAGAAATGTTAGAAGCTGCAAAATTATTAGATTTAAAAACTATGTGATGACAAGTTGCAATATTTTAGAAAATAACAACTATCTTTAACTCACCGAACAGTATTTTTTGTACTTGAAATAAATATTATTCAGTTATACTTGAATAATAATGTAAAAATAATATTATTTAGTTATACTTTATTTGTAATAAAATTATATGAATAAAAATTTAAAAAAATATTTGAGCACAATAAAACCAAGGGATAATTATTTT
>JALUWO010000095.1 GCA_027019405.1 Candidatus Altimarinota bacterium
AAATTCATTCTAAAAATTGTTTTTGTTCTTTACTTAATTTCTTTCTTAAAATTTTAACTTGATAAGTTTTTGGAATTTGATTACTTCTTCTTTCCTTTGTAGCCTGTCTTGTTTCTTTTACTCACATTTTGACTTGAAATTAAAAATAAATATTTATAATAACAATGTTAATATATTTATTCTTATAAAATAATCAAGTCAAAATGTGAAAAAGATTCGTAGACAATCCAGTTTATAGATGGAAGACAAATAAATGAAGTGTATATAATGTAGCATACCATATAATATGGACACCTAAATATAGAAGAAAAGTTCTAGTATGAGAGATAGAAGATAGGCTTAAAGAGTTGTTATTGGAAAAAGCTAAGTTGTTAGGCATTGAGATAGAAAAGATGGAAGTTATGCCTGACCATATTCATTTATTTGTTAAGGCAGACCCAACGATAGCTCCTGCACAAATAGTAGCACAGCTTAAATGATACACAGCACATTATTTAAGACAAGAGTTTAAAGAACTTAAAACTAAATTACCAACTTTATGGACTAGAAGTTACTACATAGAGACTATTTGACATATAAGTGAGGATACAATTAAAAAGTATATTGAAGACCAAAAGAAGGTTTAATAGTTTTAATGGTCTAGCGACCATCTCCAATTCATCCCATCCTTAAAGGAATGGGCTTTCTTGGAGGGTCGGCGTAAAAGAATGCAATTAAATGCAAAGAAAAAAGTAGTTTTAAAGGATTTAAAAGTATGAAAAAAATATAAATGAATAGTTACAGGAAAAATGGATTTTTGAACTTTTATAGCTTTTTGAGATAATTTAGAATTTAATTGACTTGCTTATCAAAAGTTTAGTGATGATAATGAAGTTGATGTTATAGTTGATTATTATGAAATTGATGAGTATGCTTGAAAAGTAAAAGTTTCTTTAACTATAATTGATTAGTTGTATTTTAAAATAGTTTAAAATTACACCAAGAAAATTTATTTCTTGGTTTTTATTTATCTTTATTAATTAAAACTATTGATTATCACTTAAATATAGATATTTGCAAGAAGTTTTTTATATAAATTAAATTTATTTAAAAAATCTCTTGACAAAATAAGAAATAAAACTATAATTAAGTAGTTAGATTTATTTTAATTCTTAAAATAAAAATAAAAATGATTTGAATATTAATTAGTTTGTTTATTATACTACTTATAATAAATGAAACCATAAGTGAACAGATGAAAGATAATGAAAATGAATATGAATATGAAAATTTGAAGGAATTATTTCTACTCTCTACTCTTGGAGAAAATTATAAAGTTATAGATAAGAGTATAAATGAAATATATGAAAGTAGTGATGAAAAGAAAAAAATACTTATAAAATCAGATGGTGATTATAAAATTATTTCCTAGATTTATTTCTTAAAAATATTAAAATGATTAAAATAGATGCTATTACAATATTGTTTATAATAATTGATTTATTCATTATACTCAATATATTTCTTAAATTATCACTTATAAATAGTATAGATAAAAAAAAGGAAAAGATGAGAGAAAATATTGTAAAATTTCTTTTATGAGATAACTATAAGGTCGTGGAAAATGAAAGAATATTTGAAAATGAGAAGAAATTATTAATATTAGATAGTTGAGAATATGAGATTATAGAAAAAACAACAAATAAATAAAACTATAAAATTTAAAATTAAACAGTTAAATTTATTTTAATTCTTAAATAAAAATAGAAATGTTTATAAAAATAAATAACAAGTATATCAATTTTGATAAAGTGAATAAAATAGCTTTGCCTTATAGTGATACACTTATGATTGAGTTTGAAAGTGATGAAAAATTTTTATTTTGCTATGGAAAAAATATAGTTAAAGAAAAATTTAAAAAATTAGCAAATATTCTTAAAAATAATTATTTGTTAATTGCTCAAAATGACAAGGCAAATTCTTATCTTATTATTAATAATGGTGATAATGGCAAAAAATCATCATTTAATAATGTGAACTATATTGAAAAAAGAGATAATTGAGAATATTATTTCTCAATGTGAAATAAACTTTATGATGTTGAAAATAAGAATTTTGAAAAATATACTACTATTGATTGAATAAAAAGACCAAACATTGATATAATGTTATGAGTAGTATATAAAATATAAAATTTAATAACTAATAAAACTAAAAAAATGCTATTTTCTCTAAAACAAAAAAATGTTATAAAATCTTTAAAAATTTGAAACATAACTATAAAATCAAAAGTTTATAGTTATAAAGATTTTTTAAAATTTATAAGACAGGATGAAAGTTTTATTTTATCTTGTTCAGCTTTCCAAATTTCTATATGAAGAAAAGAAAAGGAAACTTTTTATGTGAAAGATTTTCAAGATATAAAATTTCTTTATAGTAGTTTTGTTGATAAACAAAATAAAGAAATATTTTTAAATTATATCAAATGGAGATTAGCTGTTTTGTGAAGATTGCTAATGCAATATAATATAGAGGAAATAAATATAAAACAATTTTTTCAATTTCTTTTTATAGAAGCTAACTTAGAAATACTAAATAAATTATCTTATTTATTTAGTTTTAAAGAAAATTACAGCTTACAAGACTTAAAAGATTTCTATAAGTCTTGTTGTAATTATAATAAACAAAATAAAGATTTATTAAATTATTTATCAAGTGTTTATAAAATAGATTTACATTCTTTTAATATGATGAGTAATAATACTATTAAAAAACAAGATAAAATATTAGTAAATATTCTAAAAGCTCTATCAGAAGAGTTTGATTTACCAATAACTATCATAAGAACTTATCAAAAAAGTCTTGATAAGTTTAGAAATTATATAACACATAAAAAAATAGAGTGAGTAAATACAATTAAACAACTAATAAAACAGTATAAAAATGATAATGATATTGTCTTTACAATAGAAAATATCATTAGAAATAAAAAAACTAAAGAAGAAAAACCTAAGAATTTTCTTGATAATGATGATTTTAAAATATCATTTAAAATGAAAAAGATTAAATTATAAGATATTTTAAAATGT
>JALUWO010000096.1 GCA_027019405.1 Candidatus Altimarinota bacterium
AGCTATATTAGCTATTTTGAAATATTCTGTTCCTTTTGTTTTAACTTTATTTGCTTGGATGATAACTACTTATTTTTCTGATTATTTAAATTGAACTACAAAAACTTTTTTTGAATTACTTTTGCAAGTAGATATTGTAAAAGTCCTAATAGCTTGATTAATTTTTCTTATTTCATCTAAATTATGGTTTAGTATAGTAAATGTAAAATGAAAAGCTTATTATAGCCAGACTTTGTATGATGAAAATATTGCAGAACAAAAATTGGTAGATAGTTTTGAGAAATATACTAAAAAAAATGAAAATATTTTTATAAGAAAATATAATGATTTAAAAGATTTTGTAATTAGTCTTCGAACTCCAAAGAAAAAATATAAATTTGTAATAGTTATAGATGAACTTGATAAACTTTTAGATTTTAATAAAGAATCTGAAAAATTATGATGAAAGCTTGATATGGAAAAAATATTTGATGTTCTGTGAAAATTGAAAATATTGTTTTTTGATACAAAATGAGTTTTATTTTTTGCAGTAGCAAACAAAGATGCCTATGATTATTATCTAAAACATAAAAACAAAGAAGATGACCTTATTAGCAATATCTTCAATCAAATAACATATTTACCAATGAATAATAAGCAAGTTTTTCAGTTTAATTATTCAGTTTTGAAAAGCATTTCTTTGGAAAATTATATAAATTTAAATAAATGGATATATTTTTCTTCTTATTGAAATTGGAGAAAAGCAAAATTTATTTTATCAACTTATTTAGAAAAAAATATTATTAAATTAGATGATACAGAAATAGATAAAGATAACCAAGTTTATGAAATCATAGATGATTTATATACTATATTTACTAAGCAAACTCCAGAAATTTTAAATAAAATAATAGAAGATATTATAAAAAATAATAAAAAAATATTAGAATATAGGTTATTGTTTAAAAAATTAGATAATGAAAATAAAGATAGAGTTGAAAATACTAAGGAAATTGAAGAGAATACAAACAATGAATTGAAAAAGATTTTGGAACAATCTGAAAATGATGTAATAGAAATATTAAAACCATTTATTTCTAGTATTATGAAAATAGAAAAAGAACCAGCTTATAGAGATTTTATTCTATCTTGATTGTTAAATTTATATAATTTATGAAAAACACATAAAAATATAGATATAAGTCAAATAAAGTTATTGTTTAAAGGTAAAGAAAAATATTGAGTTTATGATGATTTAATAAATTATTGGATACCTTATTTATTATATAAAATGAAAAACTTATGGAATCAAGAGTAATAAACTTTTTCCCAAATGAAGAAAAAAATCAAATATATATGTTTTTTGCAGAACAATTATGAATTAAAAATTTTGAAGAAAACAAAAAATTTATAGAAGATTTTTTAAATTGGGCTTATAAAAATGAAAATAATGAAAATAATAAAAATAATGAAAATATTGCAGAACAAAAATTGATAGATAGTTTTGAAAATTTTTTAAAGGAATTACAAAATAGTATTAATAAATACGATTTTATAAATGATATCTTGTACAAAAAAATACAAGATAAATATGAAAATTGTAAATTATCTAAAGATTGAGATAAGATATTTACTAGTAAAAGTGAAAAAAGTAGAAAAACTTTTATAGTAGAATATTTAAGTGAAAGTCCAGCTGATTTTGATGAATTATGGTATAAAGCTAAGCAGGAACTTAAATTAAGTAAACAAAATGAAAAATGATTTAAAAGAGTATTTGATGAACTTATAAAAGAAAAAGTTGTTATGCCAGAACATAATAAATTTACACTAACCGATAAATATGAAAAATATTTACTTTGTAAAAAAATAGAAATTTTTTTGGAAGAAATAAAAAGTGATAAAAAACAAAACAAAGTTTTTTATTTTATAAAAAATATAAATGATAAACATTTTGATAATTTAAAATTGTCTACAAATTTATTTGATGATTTGTGAAACTTATTAGTAGATTTTAAAAATAATAATGATTTTCAAGATAAGGAAGTATTTGAATTTTTATTAGAAATTTATATTTCATAATTTCTAAATAGATTTGAAAAAAATATAAAACTATTAATTTATTCTTGAGAATTAATTATTTATTCTTATTATACAAGAATAAATATTTTATTTTATTCTTATTAATAAAATGTATAAAGAAATAATAAAAGAATTTCAGCAAGATTTTAAAGAAAAACAAATATTGAAAAGAAACATAGATTTTCCATATGAAATATTAGGTTTAAATAAAATAGTTTCTTTTGTATGACCAAGAAGAGCTGGAAAAACTTATTTTATGTTTTATGTATTGAAACAACTTATAACAGAAAATAAGGTAAAACTAGAAGATATAGTCTTCATAGATTTTTCTTCTTTTTTAGAAAAAAGTTTTGATGTAAATAAATTATTAGAAGATTTTTATTCATTGTATCCAGATGGAAAACCATTTTTTATTTTTGATGAAATACAGGAATTGGAAGAATTTTCAAAACCAGTTTTGTATCTATTTAACAAATGATATAAAATATTTTTAAGTGGAAGTAATAGTAAACTTTTATCAAGTGAGCTTTCTACTCAATTTAGGTGAAGAACTTATGATATAAAAGTTTTTCCTTTAAGCTTTAATGATTTTTTAAGTTTTAAAAATATTAAACAAAAACAAACTTATACAACAAAAGAAAAATGAAAATTACAAAATTTATTAGCTGAATATATGCAATATTGATCTTATCCAGAAATAGTATTAGTTGATAATATAAATATAAAACAAGATTTGATAAAAAGTTATTTTGAAATCTTATTATACAAGGATTTAATAGAAAGATATGGTATATCAAATGAATATGTTTTAAAATACTTATTTAAAAAAGTTTTATTGAATACAACAAAGGAGTTTAGTACTACAAAAACACTAAATGAACTAAAAAGTCAAAATATAAAGCTTTGAATACAAAGTATATACAATTATTTAGAGTATATGGAAGATATATTTTTAATTAAAAAAATAGATGATTTGTATAAAACAA
>JALUWO010000097.1 GCA_027019405.1 Candidatus Altimarinota bacterium
TTTTGTTGATGTTCCTTTTCCTCCTGTTGATATTGATTTTTTACATCTACATTTGCACGGTAAAATTATTAGTGCTTCTTTTTTTAATTCTTTAGATTTTGGTTTAGTGAAAATGTTTTTTATTTTACTTACACTTTTGTGGTCTGTTAAATATATTTTTGACAGATTATTTTAGGAGTTTTTATGTTTGCTTTAATTTCTGGTATTTTTGATTTTATAATTGGTTTGTTTACTTCAGGTGGTTTTTTTTCAGGTTTTATACTTTTTCTTGGTGGTTGGTTTTCAAAGATTTTCTCTCGTATTGGTGAGGTTTGGGGTTATTTAGTTGCTTATCATACTGTTGAAATACTTCGTAAGATTTTATTTGTTTCTTTAATTACTGTTGTTTTTGGTTTTGTGATCCATTATGCTTTTTCTAATCTTTTGGTTTTTAATGGTAGTTCTATATCTTCTTTGCTTAATAGCTATATTACTTCTATTGCTAATTTTGGTCCTATTGGAGTTGATTTTTTAGCTTTTGCTACTCATATTGGTTTATTTGTTTGTCTAAAAATTGTTTTTAATGTTATGATTTTTACTCTTTTTTCTCGGGTTGCTTTAACAATTCTTTTTAAATAAGGTGTTATTATGATTTATGGTATTTATGGTGAGGCTGGTACTGGCAAGTCTGCTCTTGCTGTTTCTTATGCTCTTGATACTTTAGAAAAGTATGATTATATTTTTACTAATATTTATGATTTTGGTAAAAATAATTCTGTCGCTGATATTGCTTTGTATAAAAATACTGATATTAATATTGTTCTTTTTGAAAATTCTAAACAAGCTTTTGTTGATACTCTTCGTCAGATTGAAGTTCTTTTTAATGAAAATAATAATTTATCTTTTCTTATTCTTTATGATGAGTGCCACAAATCTTTTCGCTCCTTTACTAAAACAAATGATGATGATATTTATATTTCTGATTTTCTTTCTGAACATCGTCATTTTCATTGTGATATGTATGTTATGACACAAGGCTATAAAAAAATTGATTATAAATATAAAGAAGATTTTTCTGGTTGGTATTCTTCTATTGATTTACAGTTTAAAAATAATATTACTGACCTTGAATTTAAGACTATGGATAAAGAAAATAAAACTAAGATTAATACATTTACTCTTAAAAAATCTAAAACTTGGCTTGGTGCTTCTTCTAAAGAATATTTAGTTTTTGATTGTTATTCTTCTGGCGATAATGGAGAAAAACGCGTTAAGACTCGTATGACTTTACTATCAAAAAGGAAATTAATTTTTAAAATACTTTTAGTTTTTTCTATTATTACTTTAATTTATGCTTTTTATTCTGTTTCTGGTATGCTTTCTTCTAAAAAAGTTATTGTAAAAAATAATAATTTTATATCTTCTCATGTTGTTAATACTGTTGATAAAAATAATCTTCATCCTCTTTTTTCTGATAAATTTCAAAAACTTTCTGATAATTTTCAAAATACTGAAATTTTATCTAAATATAAAATTCTTAATTGTCTTTTTGATAGTAGATTGCTTGTATATTATTTTGATAATTTTACTCTTAATCAAAAAAACTTTAATTCTCTTTCTTCTTATTATTTGTTTACCGTTCTTTCTATTCATAAACTTTCAAATCGTTTTATCAAAATACAATTTTTAGTCCCTAAAAATTTATATTCTCAATTTTCTGTTAATTTTAAAAATTCAAAAAAGTTGTTATAATGTATGGATTAAGTTTTAAACAATTAAATTTTGCTAATTATAAAATTAAAAAACAAAAGGATTATCTATCTTCAAATTCTTTTGTTACTTCTAATGGACAGATTAAATCTTTTCTTGATGTTTCAATGGCTGCTAATTTTTCTGATCGTTATTACTCTCGTTTGTTAAACAAAGTAAATACTATTCACGATTTATCTATTAATCAAGGTTTAATTCCTGTTTTTCTTACCGTTACTTTGTCAAATCATTTTCACGATTTGATATTTGGTCGTTTTAATAGGCTCACTGATTTTGATTTAAGAAATCTTCCTAATAATGACAGATTTGGTTATTTAAGAGATAAAGCTGTTAATAAAAATAAATTTACTGTTAATGATTTATATAAAATTATTCGTTATCAATGGTTTTGTTTTCTTACTTCTCGTATTTTTAGATCTATTAGAAAACTTTATAATATAAATTATCTTTTTGCTGTTGAGCCACATAAAAGTGGTGTTCCTCACGCTCATATTCTTTTATATGTTCCTAAAGATTATATTAATTCTCTTAAAAAAACATATATCCGTATTTTTAATGCTCCTATGAATATCACTCAAAATAGTAAAAAATTAACTTTTGAACAAATTAAAAATGGTGAGATAAATGGTTTTCAATGGTCTTTAAAAAATCCTGTTGGTTATATTTTGAAATATGTTTTTAAATCTTTTATTGATATTAAAAATAAAAATGATCTTGATTATCTTCAAGCTTGGTATATTATTAATAAAATTGTTCGTTTTACAACTTCTCGCTCTTTAATTCCACAATGGGTTTACGATAAGATTTATCCTTTAGAAGATAATTGGTATTATCTTTCAACTTTTAAAAATTCTACTGATTGTGAATGGAGTAAAGAAGATAATTTTTTTCAGATTTATGATAATAATCTTGATAAACTTTTTAAATATGACAATGGACTTTATCAAATTTTTATAAAAAATAAATTAGTACATCAGTTTGGAGAAAAGCAAGAAACTATTAAAAAGTCTGATATTTCTTTTCGAGTTGATTATAAACCTGTTTTAAAATCTAAAAATCGTTTTAAGTTTATCCCTATTACTTTTATCAATGTTGATAATGAAAAATCATATATGTTGCTTAATTATAAAAATGAGTTAGTTAATTCTCTTGATATGCCAGTTTCTAAAATGTGTGATTATGTTTTATTTCTTCATTATCAATCTTTAGATGTTGAAAATTGTAATTTACATCATTTTGGTTTAGTTAAGAATGAACTTATTAAAAGAGGTTTATT
>JALUWO010000098.1 GCA_027019405.1 Candidatus Altimarinota bacterium
CTAAGCGAAATAGGAAAGATAGAGGTAGAAAACTGCATAAACAACATTTATCTAAAAGAGTTAAAGGAAAATAAATGAGTGCTATTTTAGACGAACAATGTCAACCCAAGATTAGATATAACATAGATACACTACAAGATAGACATGTCGATGAATTGTTAGGCATTTGTAGAGGGATTGCATTTGACGATTTAGTTACCCAGCAAGAAGCAGAAGCCTTATTGAAGTGGATGGACGATCACTCTTTATACATGAACGAATATCCTTTTAATATTCTTTATAAAAATCTTAGAGAAATGCTAAGTGACAATATCCTTGACCAAGATGAAGCTACTGAACTGTTAAGCATACTCAAGTCTCTTATCGGGGAGAAAAACAAGCATAACAACATTATAAACGGAAGCAGCTCCTTGCCCTTTGATACAAATCCCCCTGCGGTAACTTTTGATGGCAAAGGTTTTGTTTTTACTGGAGTTTTTACAGTTGGAACTCGTAAAAGATGTGAAGAGATAGTATGCGAGTTGGGCGGAGAATTGCATAAGACAGTTAAAAAAACTACTGATTATTTAGTGATAGGAGATATTGGTAGCGAACACTGGGTTCACTCTTCTTATGGTAGAAAGATAGAAAAAGCAGTAAAATACAGAGAAAAAGGAATGGGTATAGTTATAATTCCAGAAGAATATTGGATAAAGTTCATTTAAAATGTCAAAATTCCGCACCCTAAGCGAAATAGGCAAAATAGAGGTAGAAAACTGCCTAAACAACACACAACCGGAAGAGAATAAAATTGAAAGCAAAACTAACAAATATAGATAGATTTCTGCATTATTTTAATGGCAATAATATACAGTTGCCACCCACAACTTGGGTAGAGACTGCATATGTAACGATGATTAAAGCATATCAAGAGAAAACAGGTATAAAAATAGCCCCAAATAATGACTATGCTTTAAATATGCTCAAGAGTACTTTTTCATCAAACAATACATATTCTCCTGTAGAGACGATAGAAGACCGCAAAGATATAGAAAAAATATCAAATCATATAACATCTGTAATGTTACAAAACTTTAGTTTTTTGCCTGATGAAGATATAAAAGATTTAAAAGGATACTTGCAGTATCTTTTTAGTGAGCTTATGAATAATGTAACAGATCACTCAGGATCATATGGCTATGCTATGGCGCAGTATTTTCCTATAAACAAAAAGATACAATTTGCAATAGTTGATAATGGAGTAGGTTTTTTAAGAAACATGAGATTAAATTATAATGTAAAAAACGAAAAAGAGGCTGTCCTTAAGGCTCTTGAGAGAGGTGTAACATCAACTATGCAAATGATGTACAATCAAAACAAAAATGCAGGTTATGGTCTTTATGCTATGACAAAGATATTGGAAGAAACAGGAGGAAGGTTCGTCATCATTTCAAACAATGCCATGGTCCAAATGGAAGATGGCAAGATAATATCGTCAGAACTTAAACATAAATGGGAAGGGTCTATTATCGCTTTTGAATTTAATGAAAAAAATATAAATTTAGATATAACTAAATTTTTAGGATCATATGTTACATATATAGAAGATGAAGATGAGGAGTTTTTTTAAGCACTCCTCTTTTTCGAATAACTTATAACAAAGTTAAATATGTCTTTTATTCCCTGATTGTCATTTACAAGTCTTACTTTTCCTCTTATATAATCTATACCAAAAGCTCTTACAAAGATGCCGAGCACTTCATCTGCAAAAGATTGAGTTATGTTTTCAACCCCTACAAAGTCAAGTGTTACATCTTCTCCTTTGTCAAGTACAGGCTTTATCTTTTCTCTTATTATCTCTCCTGAGCCTCTCGACCCTGCAAAATCAAATCCGCCAATCTCCCTTTTTATATTTACAACCATCATAACTACTCCTTGTTTTCGGCGAAATTGTATACTATTGTAACTTTATTATTCTTAAAAAAGCAAATATTTTTATTTAAAATTTAACATTTAATATACTTTGTTACTTTTTGTCCACTTATACAAAAAAATAAAAATTATAGAGATATATGATATAATACGCTACAAAATTGTAATAAAAAAACACAGGAGAAACACCTATGGCAGCAATGGAATATACAAGCAAATATTGTAAATATTGTGGGCAACAAAGAAAGTTTGAACGCCCTGGCACAAATCATATCTTACATCTGATACTGTCTATCCTGACTGTAGGTCTATGGATACCTGTTTGGATACTCTCGGCCATAAAAATAGGTGGCTGGAGATGCAGCTTTTGCGGGAAAAGAGCATGAATTACATCGCTGAGATAAAAAACAACCACGGCAGCATAACCCAGTACTACTTGAACAGCCTCAAAATAACACCGGCTGAAGTAGCGTTCAAGGCTACCAAGAGTTATGGTTTTATAGGTTTTGTTATATACCTTTTTTCTGTTTTGACAGTTGTACCGATTGCCATTTTTATCCATACTTTTATAAAAAATGTTAATGTCGATTTGTTCCTGGCCACAATGGTTGTTGTCTCAGCAGCATTGTCACTTTTGGCATTAACAAACTACATCATGCAAAAGGTACCGATAGGAAATGTAAAATACGAAAACCAAAAAGCAACAATAGACGGCATAACATACAGCTTTTATAAAGACATATGGGATATCGAATATTCAAGAAGCATCCTAAGCAATTTTTTCAACTCCGCTACATTGATTTTTTACATAATATCCCCCAGAACAAAGACTCCCATATCATACCGTATAAATTTTGACCAGGACGCAAAAGCTAAGTACATCTATGACCTATTTCACACAAAAATAAGGGAACAATAAAGGAACAATCCAAACCAACACAACCCACAATCCCCCTAAATAAAGGCAGTACAACAAAAAAGCAAGTTCCGTCTCTGGCCACCACCTCCAATATTTTCCGTAAAAACAGACAATACTTCTTATCTTTAAGCTAAAAAGTTGTAGAATTTTATGATGATAAAATCTCATAATGTTAATCATACAAATTTTTATA
>JALUWO010000099.1 GCA_027019405.1 Candidatus Altimarinota bacterium
CAACTCTTATATATCATTGTTTTAAATCTTTATCAGATATTCATAAAATATCTATTGCAAAATTTTTATCTATATATGATTTTGAACTACTTGGTTTTATATCTGTTAAATATTTATGTTCTCTATTATTGTATATTATTTTTAAATATTCTTTTGAACCTATAACTTTTTTTCAAGATATATTTCTTATTTTTTCCTCAATATCTCAAGAAAATAAATCTCTTCATAATCTAACTCATTTTTCAACTGTATTTACATACAATCATTCAACTCTTTCAAGTCTATCTTTTAATGGAGCTAAATTTGCAATTTGAAGTTCCAATCAAGGCCTAATATTCATCTCTAAAAGCAATGGTCAATCTCTTTTATCTAAAACAACATCACATCATAAATAACCTATTTTTGTTACTTGTTGCACTTTTACTGATAAATTTAAAACTTTATCCCAATTAGGAATTTTTATTCATCTAATATCTCCTATCCCTGGAATTGATTTAATTATGCTTGAATAATGTGAAATATAAGTCAATTTTCATGTTCAAATATCTATTCAAACTCAACAAGCTCAAGCATGAAGATTTGCTTTTCAATGAGATTCTTCAGTAGGAACCCTTAACATAGCCATTATTGGAACCATATTAAAAACAATAATTCTCAAATCAGGCAATCAATATTTTCATAATAGTTCTATTTCTTCATCAAGTTCTATTTTCTTTTCTATTACAACTTTATCTCTATTTCAAGATAATGAATAAAATCAATCTAAAATATCTCAAAAATGATTCTTTAAATCTTTTTTAGTATAAACTTCTTTATTATTAGTTATATAACTTCAAGAAGCATCAATTGCATCAAAAATTAAAATTCATTTACCTCAAAATCCACCATTTGGCTTTACTACAAATGGTGGTTTCACCCTATCAAAAATACTATCATTAATTTCCTCATGTTTTTTTAAAATAAATAATGTTTCAGGAACATTAACTCACTTAGATTTTAAAAAATCTTTAGTTTTTAATTTTGAATCAGCTAATTTTCTAGCAAATTTTGTATTATATTCTTTTATATAATTTAAATTTCTAGCATTTTGTCAAAGTAATCAATAAGTTTTAAAAAACATAAATTCAATATTTTATTTTAAATATTTTTTAGTTGAAAAATATCAACTAATAGCTCAAATAAGCATAAACACTCATAATTCTATAGGAAAAACAAGTCAAGCATTATTTAACAAAAATCACATATTATACTCATCTCAAAAAAGCAATACTGCATTTTTTAAAACCAATAAAAATATAGCCAAACTTATAAAAAATGATATAAATGAATAAATCATTCATTGAAGTGAAAATGGTCAATAAATAAATACATTACTTCATCAAACCAATTTTGTTATATATATCTCATCTTTATAATAATAGATAAAATTTCAAATTATTGAATAAATAATTATAGCTATAGATAATAAGAAAACCATTATTATTATATACAATCAAACTTGTAGAGTTTTCAAAACTTGAATAGTTTTATTTATTCTTTTAAATTGATTTTTATAATCTGCTATTTTATCAATATTTGAACTTGCAGTATTTTTAGTATCAGTAAATAAATATAATTTATTTTCAATAGTGTTATTTAATTTATTATAAACATTTAGTGGAATATCACTAATCAAAATAGTATTTGGTAGTGGATTATTTTGTTCTAAAATTCTCACAAGTTCTGAATCTTTTTTCCTTATATCTTCTAAAACTTGTGTTTTATCTTTATAAACTACTTTTATTTGAGGAGATATTGATTTTATATTATTTATCAAATCAACAACATCATTTGTTGTTTTATCATAATCATCTTGCAAATATAAAGATATTGAAATCTTTGAATTAATTGAATCAATTAATTTAAAACTTAAATTATGTAAAACAAGTAATGTATTTATAAAAAACATTAAAAGTGTCAAAACCAATATTGAAGAAATACTTAAAAATTTATTTCTCAAAATGTTTTTTACAGAATATTTTAAAAGATTTATGTACATATCTTTTTATTTAATTTTTATTATTTTAAAGTATTTTATAAGCTTGATTGATTTTTGCAAACATTTTTATTAAATCAAAAAGCTAAAGAAATAAAAATAGATAAAGTCAAGTTTTTTTTTAGACATATAAATAGTAAATATGTTAATATAATAATGATTTAAAAAATAACTAATAAAATTATGTGAATTGATTCATTTAACAATTTTGAAAAAAATATTGAAAAAAAATCATTAAGAGAATTAGAAAAAGAAAAAATAAAACTTGAAACACAAGTAAAAAAAGAAGAATTAAAAAATGCTATTTCTCAAAGTATTATAAATAAACTAAATTCTAAACAAGGTTATAAAGTTAAAAAAAATGATATACTTTCAATAATAAATGAAATAACAACAAAATGAAACCATATCAAGTTTTTAAAACCAGCTGATAAAATATGGCCTTGAGATATTATAAGAATAATAGATTGAAAAGTATTTAGAACACACAATTGAAATGATAAAATTGTGTGAATTGTTAGTGAAGGATTTAAGTCAAAAGAAATAATAAAAATAAATGATAAAAAAGTACAAGCAAAAGATAAAAAATCTGCTAATAATAATAAAATAACTCCAATAGTTAAACCTAAAACAACTAAAGCTAAAGGAGATAGCAATACTACTAGTCCAAGCAAAAATAGTAATGATAAAATAAATACTAATTGAGATATAAAAAGCCACAGTATATTTACAAAAATTTGATATATAGAAGAAGGTAAACAATATATTATTTGAAAAGATTGAGAACCTAAATTAATAACATTTGATTGATTATCACCTGAAGTAAAAAGTAAACTAGAAAAATTAAAAGAGCAAAAATGAAAAATAGAATCAGCAATATTATTATTGAATGCTTATAAAATAAATAATCCTAATAATAAGAAGATAGATGAAACTTTAAAAAAATTAAGTAAATTAATAAGTAATTTAA
>JALUWO010000100.1 GCA_027019405.1 Candidatus Altimarinota bacterium
GAATTAAATTAAAATCATTTCAAATTTGTTCTGGAACTTTTTCTATTACTCAATTATTATTTTCATTTTGCATTACAAAATTATATTTTAACTCTCACTCTCTTTGTAAATCATTTTGGGATCTTTGTTTTCAATAATGATTTATTTTAAACAATCCTTCTTCTCATCAAATTCTAAACTCTCCCCACTCAACTTTTCAATTTTCAAAATCTTCCAAAACTTGTTTTTCTTCACTTGTTAAAGTACAATCTTTTAAATTATTTTCTTCTAAATATTTTTCTAGTTTTCTTATTTTTTCTTTTTCAATTTCTTCTATAAACTTTTCCATAAAATCAAAATCTATTTTTCAATTTTTTGTTGGAATATATATTGTATGATTTTTAATATCTTCTAATTTATATCATCATTGTTGATTATCATATAATGAAACAAATTTTTGTATATTTGATATAAAATAATAAGCAATTTTATCATTCCATTTTTCTATAATATCTTTTGGTGTTAACTTATTTATATTTTGTGAACAATAATATGGCTCTTTTTGAAATTTTACATATTTATAATTTCATATAACTGTTGCAGTTATAGTAAAAGGCTTATTAGGTTCAAAATCTTGTTTTTCTATTTTTCATTGAATACCATTATTTTCAAAAGTTCTACCTACAAAATTTATACCTTTTTCCAAAAAAGTAACTGCATTACTATCTAATGATTTTGTTCAAACTATATAAAATAAATTCTCCAACTTAAACTCTCCCCACTCAACATTTTTAAACATTTCTTGTATTTTTTGATTGAGTGGGGACATTACCCCCCCAGGCTTTGGTCTGTGTCATCTTTTAGTAAAGTTGAAATTTCCCAAGATAAATAGTCTGAAACTGTTTTTTTGAAATCTTGTAAGGTTGGTTTAGTGTCTATTGTTTTGTGTTGTTCAAAATTCCAATCTGTTCCTGAATTTGTGATAAAATCTTCTACATATATATCATCAATATTTTTTATAGTATCAGTTTTTGCTTTATCTCAAGCTTTATATATTTTTATAATATCAGAGTATCTTTTTGCTGGATTGTCTATTTCTTGAATTCATCTTAAAGTTCTTTTGTACCCATCATTTCTAAAATCTATAAATTTAACAGTTTTATCAAAATCATGAGGTTTATGTGCTTCAAAAATATATATACTTGTTTGTACTCATGCCATTGGTTGAAATAAATCAACAGGCATTTTTATACTTGCTAAAAAAGTATGTTTTTTAAGTATTTTTTTATTTGTAGCTATAGCTTTACCAGAACCAGCAGAATCTTGAATAATAATTGCCCCTAGTCCTCATTTTTCCATTCTATCTAACCCAAAAGCAATAAATGGCATTCAATTTTCATCAAAACTAAATGGTGGATTTAATAACAACTTATTTGCTTTAAAATTTTCATATAATTCTTTAGGTGTTTTAAAAGTATCTCATTTTTGAATATTTGCACTACCATCTCATCTTAAAATCATATTTGTAGCTGCTAAAGTATACATTTCAGCATTTAATTCTACTCATAATAATTGGTTCTTTTTTATTTCTTTAATCTTACTTTTTGCATTAGTTGTTCATTTTCAATATTGTTTCTCTGCATCTTCTATCATAAGTTCCATTGAAGAAATCAAAAATCAAGCAGAACCTGTAGCTAAATCCATAACTCTACTATCTTTATTTACATTTAAGATAGAAGCCATCATTTTTGTAACATAAGGAGGAGTTAATACAATTCAAATTTCTTTACCATCTCAAAGTGCATATTTTAAAAATTCAGAATACATTTCTCACATAATATCAAGATGACCAGCCATAGCATCTATAGAAAGAAATATATTTTCATAAATAAATGTAAAAATTTGTTTATTAGCACTTGCTTTTCCTTTTAATAATTTAGAAATTTCTTTATCTAAATCTGTTAATTTATCTCTATCTGCATCTTTTGAAATTTCTGAAAAACTTGAAATCATTAAATCAAGTTTATCAGTTGGAATTCATTTATATTTTAAAAATTCTTGTATTTGATCTACTATTAATACTCCATCTCTTCTTGTACTTGATTGAATACCTTTCAAATCATCAGGAACAAGTCAATCTTGTATTTTATTTCAATCTTTATCTACTACATCTTGCATTGAAAGTAGCATACCAGAAATATATAAAACTCTTTGAGGAGCTGTTATATTATGGTTATGCATAAGTTTATTCAATTTTTGAGCATATTTTTTTAAAGTAGATTGAGAATTAATCAAAATTTCATGTTTTTCCTCTTCTGTAAGAGTTGCATTTTTATAAAATTCCTCAAAGGTTTTTTCATTTTCAAGAAAACCAAAACTTTTTACATTTTTTAGTAATTTATAAGATTTTTCACTTGAACCATAAACATAATAAACTTTAAACTCTATATTTTCTTCAGAATCTCAAGCTATGCCAATAGCAATTGCTTCTTTATATTTTCATGATGCAATAATTCAAGTTGCATAATATAATGCACCATTTACTGCATAATTTCTAATAGATTTTTCATCAAATTTTATAGAATCTTTATTTTCTGATATTAATTTTGATGTTCATAGCTTGTTTTCTATAATTATAGGAATACCATATTTTGTTAAACTAAAATCAGGTTTTCAAAAATTTGTTTTATTCTCTGTTTTTGCTCTTCATTTTAGAGCATCTTTTAAATAGTCAGGAATTGCAGATTCAGTAAAATAATCAACCTGATTTTTTAATCAAAGTGTTTTTAATTTATTTTTAAACCAGTCATTAACATGTTCTTCTAATTTAAATTTTTGTATTTTATTTAAACTATTCATTAATTTTTATTTTAACAATCTAAAAAACAACCCTTTCAAAAAGAGTTTTAAATAACAAAAAAATCCCACTTTTTGTGGGACTAAAAAAATACTGTCTAAATTTTTTATTTTTAAGGGATATTGCTTGCTTGCT
>JALUWO010000101.1 GCA_027019405.1 Candidatus Altimarinota bacterium
ACTCACTTATCATCTGTCATTTTACTCGCAAATCTTGAAGTTTTTGCATTTTCATATCATATTTCCTTATATTTTTTTACTACTTCTAATTCATATCTGATTCATTTCTTTCTAGCATTTACCATTTGAAATTTTTAATCTTTAAAATATATTGTTTCATAAGCTCAAACACTTTCTAATCTTTTATATACTTCTTTTTTTGTCTTTGGTGTTAGTTTTTTTACTAATTTTTTTACATTATTTCAAGATAATCTTGCTATTAAATACATCATATTGTCTTTTACATTTCCTATATTTTTTATTTCACTTTCCTTTTCTTTGTAGTATAAACTATCTTTACCTTCCAAACTTTTGAATACTTTAAGAACTCATTTTTTTACTTCATCAAATACTTCATCACTTGGTTCTTTATAATATAATCATGTCATTTATTTTTTATTTAATTTGTAAATTTTTCTTTTCTCTTAATTGACATCAAGGCACTATCTCTCATTTTTTCAAAGCCTCTCAAATTCCTTTTTTATCTATTTTCTTAACCTCTACAAATTCTGTCCAATCCTCTGGTATTTTATCTTCCTCAAAAATATCAACACTTGTAGATTTTCTGAAACTAAATTTAAACAAATCAGTTTCTATTTTATCTTTATTTGCTGTTTCCATAGCATAAGCTACATAGTTTTTTAAATTATCTACTTTGTTTTTATAAGTTTTCTTTAAGTCTGTAAGCCTTTTTATTTCTTCATCAATTCAGTTAATATTTGTTTCATAAATTCTGATCAACATTCAAATATTTTTAAGTTTTTCTTCAAATCAAACTTCAATTTTTTCTAATTCTTTCAAAAGGTTTTTACTCTCATTTCTTTCAAGCACATTTTGTAAAACCTTCATATCTTGTGATAATTCATATAATTTCATAATTATTTTTTTAAGTTTTAAAATCTTAGCCTTTTTTAGCCTTTTAATAGCCTTTTTTATATAGAAACATCAGTTTACACCTATGTTTTAGGTTTAGCCTTTTTTAGCCTTTTTAGTATGTAAGCAAAACAAGTTGAGTTTCTTTTTCTTTTTTTAATTTTTTAAGAAACTTTAAATAATCTTCTGATGTTTTTATTTCATGATTTATAACATTTAGATTTGCTTGTATCTCTACTACTTTTTTATCATCTGTTTGAGATTTTCCAAGATAAAAAGTAAATAAAGAAAAACAAAATATCAAAATATAAACTCAAATATTATTTTGCTGTCTTCTTCTTCTCATTTTATTCAATTTTAAGAAATAAATTCTCACAATGTGTAAATATCTCATCAAGATACTTTTTTTCAATTTTAGCAATTTTTTGTAAGAAACTAACAATATATTCAGGCTCATTATAGATAGATATGATTATAACTTCTTCAGATATATCTGTAAATTCTTCAAATCCTTTTACTTTATTTTCTAATAAGTAAGCAACTACATAAGCAACAAATGCTTTTGTAGGCTCTTTTTTTATTTCATACAACATTTTTGCTTGTGTTCTTATTGCTTTGATTTTGTTTGTCTGCCTTCAATTTATCATTTCTTGTTTCGTAGTCATTTTTTTTAACTTAGTTTTTAAAATGGTATTTCTTCTTCATTAGCAACTTCTTGTAGTCTTTCCTCTGCTTCTTTTTCTTGAATTAAATATTCAATAAATTTACTTGCTTGCCATTTTGTTAAATCTTTTGTGCTTTCTACTTGGTAAGTTGCTTTCATCTGCTCTTTGTAGTAATTGTTATTTTTTTCTGGATTTATCTTTTTAATCTCTCCAATTACTGCATGTATTTTGTTTATTTGTGCTTGTGTAATTGCTTGTGGATCTTGTGCAGGCTCTACTTTGTCCAAATTTTCTTTAGCTTGCTCTGCTTTCTTTTCTTCCGGAGTGTTTGCAAAGTTTTCTAGTTCTTTACTTGCTTGCTCTGCTTGTTCTTTTGTAATTTTTGGTTCTTCCTCTGATGTTACTTCTGTTTCAGATGTAAATTTTGGTAAATGCTCTATAAAATAATTGTTTAGGTTTGTATAATCTTTGATTATTTCTCATGATGGAAGTTCTACTTCTGTAATCATCTTTTTTTGCTCTTCCCAAGATAATTTCCAATCTACTTTTTGTCAGTTTTCAAATTGATTGTAAACAGTGATATAATGATTTTCTTTAAATGTAGATATTCAAATTGTTATTTTGATTCATAGTTCTACATTTAATAATTTGTTTAATAAGCTTCTTAATGGAAATGTAAACAATCATCTTAAAACATACATTTCTTCTTTTCACTCTTCATTTCTATCTTCCAGCCATATTTGAACTTCTGTTTTTTTCTTACCTTCAATTTCTACTTCTTTTGTTTTAATTCATTTAAAATATCACTCTATTCAATAAATTTTTTCTTCATGTTCCCAATCTCAAGCTTTTTTTAGACTAAAATATCAATTTTCATTTTTAGGAACTTTGATATCTATGAAATACAAATCATTTCATTTGTTTATAGGTTCTCTAATTATTGTCATTTTTAATTTTGGTTAGTCATAAAATCATTTTTTTTCATCTTCTTGTAAATTTTCAAATTTAGTTTTTACATATTTACAAGCTTCTGGATATTTATTTTTATCAATTACTTTGTATGGTGCTTTTATTCTTACTTTTCTATCATCACTGCTTACATTTACTTCATATTTTCAAACTACTATAAATGCTCACCAGTCTATATATCCAAAATCGTAGGTATTCCAGTCATTAAGTTCTAATATAATTTTGTCCTCTTTATCTTTCTCTCTTTTTTGGAAATGTTCCCATAATTCTTTTTTAATATCTATTGGCAAATCAAGTTGTTTAGCACCAAGAGCCATTAAGGCTTTTCAAAATAATTGTTTATTTTTATTGAATTCAGTTTTTTTTCCTTTATCATCAAGAGTGCTCCGGTAAATTAAAAGGTCTTCAAATTCCTTTTTTTCT
>JALUWO010000102.1 GCA_027019405.1 Candidatus Altimarinota bacterium
ATAATAAAAATAATAATAAAAATAATAATAAAAATAATAATAAAAATAATAATAAAAATAATAATAAAAATAATAATAAAAATAATAATAAAAATAATAATAAAAATAATAATAAAAATAATAATAAAAATAATAATAATAAATGAAATTTAATAAAAGAAACTGAAGCTATAAATATAAAAAAAGAATGTAATAAAGTAATAAAATGAGAAAAAAGTGAGTATTTAAGTAATAATGAATTGTATAATGAATTGTATAATGAATATTTAAAGTCATTAAGAGTTTTGAAAAAAAATGAATATAAAATGATTATTGAGATAAAAAAATGAAATTGTTTAACATTCTCTTGAGAAAATAAAAAATTTTGTGAGTCTATAAAAACTAAAAAAATAGTAGGTAAAAAATGAGAATATAAATATTCTTTAACTAAAAGTATTATAGAATGAAAAAATTATTGTGATTTAATAAAAGATAAAGATTTGGTTGAAGACTGTAGTGAAACATTTAAGTGTTTTATGGACCCTAAAATAGGTATAGATAATATAAAATTATCAGATGATAATTTTAAAAAATGAAAGTTTTTATTGAAAGTATGAAGAGAGAAATATAAAAAAATAATTGATTTCTTGTTTTATAATAAATGTATTAAAATTAAAAATGATTAACTCTTTAAAAACAAGAGATTTTGTAATCTTAAATCATAAATTAAATTATTTTAGTGATTATGATTTGATTTATTACTTAACTTGATTAGGAAGTATTATAAAAACTTGAAATATATTTTTTGATGTTGATTTTAATGTTGATTTTAATAGTATGTTAGAGTATTTTTCTAAGAATTTTAAAGAAATAGAAAAAGATGCATTACATACTTATTATTGAAGATCTTACTAATATAAACAAAAAGATTTGAGATTTTTTTACAAATTTAATTTTTGAATGAAAATAGAAATGAAGAATATAGAAATATATAAACACCTTTCTTGGAAAATTAAGTATGAAGCAGGGGATATGCCATATCCTCCTGTTTTATTTTGGGATAAAAATATTAGTAGTATTGATATTAAAAATTGATGGAAAAAAACTATTAATATAATAAAAAAACAAAAGGTAGATCATAATATGTGATTATATGTACATATTCCTTTTTGTTATACTCATTGTTTTTTCTGTACTTGTGTTACCAAGGTAGAACATAAAGAAAATAAATATGATTATTATTTAGATTTTATTGAAAAAGAAGCAAAACTTTTTACAGATATTTTTAAAGATATTGAATTTAATACAGTTTATGTATGAGGATGAACACCTACAATATTAACTGCTAAACAAATAGATAGATTTTATAATATTTTAAAAAAATATTTTAATTTAAAAAATGTTAGTCAAATAATGACAGAAGGTAGTCCTTATACTACTACTGAAGATAAAATGAAAATTTTAGCTTCTCATTGAGTAAATAAAATAACTTTTTGAGTTCAGTCTTTAGATAATGAAACTTTAAAAGTAAATAATAGATTTCAACAATTTGATGATGTTAAAAATGCTATAAATTTTGCAAGAAAATATTGAATTAAATATATTAATTTAGATTTAATGGCTTGAGTTCCTTGACAAAATTTACAATGATTTAAGGAAACTGTAGATTTAATAGAAAAATTAAATCCTACAACTGTACATGTTAATGCTTTTTGGCCAACAAAAAATACTAATTATATAAAAACTTGAAATAAATATAATTATGAGAATATAAAATTAAGAAATGAAATGGAAAAGTATGGTAAATTTTTGGAGGATTTAGAATCAAAAATAACAGATACTAGTAAAAAAAATTTACAACTATATAATTCTCATAATTATAATAGTTCAATATTGTGACTATGATATTGAGCTATTAGTCATGCTTTTTGATGATTACATTATACTAAAAATTCTTTTGATGATTATATAAATTTTGTTAATTGAAAAAAAGTTTTTTTAAATTGATATAAGCTTAATATAAATGGTGAAATTATCTCATATTTAATAAATAATTTAAGATGAGGTATTTATTTTAAGAATTTTAAAGATTTATTTGGAATTGAATTAGAAAAAACTAAAATTTTTAAAAAAATAAATATATTATTAAATAAGAAAATTTTAGTTATTTGAGATAATGAAAAATGAAAATATATAAAATTTAAATATAATTCTGACTTATATTCAGCTATATATTCAAAATATCTTTATGATGAGGTCTTAATAAAAAAATTTATATTATATATGAAAGGAAATAAAAAAGAGTTTATAAATTTAGATTTAAGATTAAAACAATTTTTTACTGATTAAGTTAGTTTATGTTAAAAAAGATACTATCTAGAGATAATTTATATCCTCCTATTGAATTATTTAAAGAAATTGAGGATAAAGATTTATATAAAAAATGGGAGAGCTTTATAAAAAAAAATATAGATAATAAAATATGACTTTATATTCATATTCCTTTTTGTTTAACAAAATGTACATTTTGTCATTGTAAAAGTTTTTCTTGAAATGATGATAATATAAAATCTTATATAAATTCATTAAAACAAGAAATATTAATTTTTTCAAAGATATTATGAAATAGAAAAATATCTAATATTTATTTTTGATGATGAACCCCTTCTATATTAAGTGAAGAAGAATTAGAAAGTTTCTTAAATTTTTTATTTGAAAAAATTAAGTTTATAAATAATGTTCCTTTTTGTTTTGAAGCAATGCCTGAAACTCTTAATTGTAAAAAAATTGATATATTAAAAAAGTATTGAGTTAATAGATTATCATTATGAGTCCAGACTCTTGATGATAAAGTATTAAAAAATATAAATAGATTTCAAAGCAAAGAACAATTAAAAAATATAGTTTTGTATGCAAAAAATAATATAAAATATTTAAATTTAGATTTAGTATGTTGATTAGAGTGAGAGACTTTAGATAGTTTTAAAAAATGATTAAATTTTATTTTAGATTTAAATCCTGATATTATTCATATTTATAGATTTAATCCTTCAGATACTACATTATTTATTCAATCTTGAAAAAAATATACTAAGGAAAATAGAGAAAATAGAGAAAAAATGTATAATTATGCTATTAAAAAAATTTTAGGAACTTGAAGAAAAAAATTAAAAAATGATGATTATTGATTTAATTTACAAGCTAGAAATATTTCAATAGTTGAAAGAATAGAAGATGCTAGTTCTAATATTTGAATATGATATTCAGCAAGGTGAAATATCTTTTGAGAGTTATCTTATATAAATAGTTGATTTTTAGATAAAAAATTTGCTAATATAAGTAAATATATATCATATAATTATAATATAAATGAAGAAAAGAGAAGATATGTTATACAAAATATAATAGAATGATTAGATTTAGAAAAATATTATAAAATATTTAATTCTGATGTTTTAAAAGACTTTGCTAAAGAATTTTATATAATAACTAAAAAATATTGAAATAATTCTTTAATATCTTATAATAAGTGAATAAAAATAAATTTAGAAGAAATTCCTAATTATTTTTTTAATGTTATTTTTTATTCTAATGATATATTAAAAAAAATTAAAAATGAAATTTGATAAAAATATTTTAGCTTTTATTTGTTTACATACTTCTTGATGAAATATTTATCCTCCACAAGATTTAGCTATAATAAAAACTAAAGAAGATATATATAGTAAATGGAAGTATTACTTAAAGAATGATTATAAAGAACATAAAAGAGTATGACTTTATATGCATACTCCTTTTTGTGAAGCAAAATGTATTTTTTGTAGTTGTGGTAGTAAAAAGATTTTATGATGAAATATTTTAAATTCATATTTAGAAAAAGTATCAAAAGAGTTGGAATATTTTTCAGATTTATTTAAAAATATAAAATTAAATCATGCCTATTTTTGATGATGAACTCCTTCTATATATAATCCACAACAATTAGAATTATTATTAAGCAGTATTAGAGAATATTATGATTTTGAGAAAAATGCTCAGTTTGATTTTGAAATTAGTCCACATACTATAACTGAGGAAAAAATAAAAATTTTAAAAAAATATTGAGTTTCTAGAATAACAATATGAATTCAAACAATGACTAAAGATTCTTTAGAGTTTAATAATAGATTTCAAACTTGGACTGAAATTAAAAATGCTTTTTCTTGGATTAGAAAATATAATATAGAAAATATAAATGTGGATTTAATGCCTTGAATTCCATGAGAGAACTTAAAATCTTTTTTAGTTAATTTAAAAAAGATAATAGAATTATGACCTGATATGATACATTTATATCCATTTAGACCATCAAAAGAAACTTTATTTAGTAAAAATTGATATAATTATACAAATAAAGATATAAAAAATAGAGATTTAATGTATGAATTATGAATAAAACTTATTGAAAAATATTGATATTATTGAGTTGAGAATGATTCTTGGTGAAAAAAAGATAATGCTAGAAATGAACAAGAAGTTGATAAAATTGTTAATAATTGTTCAATACTTGGTTTTTGATATCCTGCTAGATCTTATATACATAAAAATTTAATGTATTTTACTTGGTATGATATGTATAAGAAAGATGAACCAATTTATATGTGAATAGAAATGAAAAAAGATGATTATATGGCTAGATATATTATTTCTCATTTTAGATCTGGATTTAGTTTAGATGATTTTTATAAAGAATTTAAAATAAATTTCACTGATTATTATTTAAAAGAAATAGATTTTTTAGAAAAAAATAATATTGCTTATGTAAAAAATTGATTTTTAAAAACAAATATAAATAATGTTTTTGATAAATTATTGTTTTCTAAAATATTTTATACTGAAGAAAATATAAAATTTTTGCTAGAAAAGTTTAATTATAATAAAAATATTAATTATATAAAAAAATTTAAAGATACTTTATCTGCTTCTTATAAATAGATGAAAAACCAAAGAGTACATATTTTAACAAGTTGATGATGCACAAATGATTGTATTTTTTGTATGGATGATAAAACTTTAAGAAATTTTATAAGTTTAGAAAAATGTAAAAAAAATTTATTAGATTGATTGAAATATAGCAAAGAAGTAACTTTTACAAGTTGAGAACCTACAATTCATCCTAAAATAGTAGAAATGGTCAAAATGGCTAAAGAGTTATGATATGAGACTATACAAATTATTTCTAATTGAAGAAAATATAAAGATATTAATTTTGTACTTGACTTAATAAATGCTTGAGTAACAGATTTTATAATTTCTATACATTGATATAATAGTTTATTACATGATAGCATTGTAAGGAAACAGTGAGTATTTAATGATGTTTTAAAATGATTAGTTAATATATCTAAATTGAAGAAAAAATATAATTTGGTTTTTAATACTAATACAACTATAATTAGACAAAATTATAAATATACTTATAAAATAGTTTATTTTTTAGAAAAATTTCCTATTGATAGCATTGTTTTAAATGTTGTTATTCCTCAGCAAGAAGCTTTAAAAAATAAAAATGAGATTTTAGTTAAATATTCTTTAATGGCAGAAGAATTTAAGAAATTAGTTATACTACAAAATAAATTTAATAATATATATATAAATTGATTTCCTTATTGTTTATGAAAAGAGTTAGATAGTCTGATATGATTTAGAGAACCAGTTGAGTTTGAACAAGATTGAGTTAATATTGCTAGACATTCAGATAATCATGATTTAGATGTAAAATGAGATATAGAGTTAAAAATAATTAATTGAAAATTAAAAAGAGAAGAGTGTAAACAATGTATATATTTTAACAATTGTGAATGAATTTGGGAGTCATATATAAATATTTATTGATGGCAAGAATTTAATCCTATAATTAAATAATAATGAAATTTTGAATAGTAAACATAACATCATTTTGTAATCAAAATGTAGTAAATGTTTTTTTATGAAAACTTGTCATAAAGAAATTTTATTATGAGAAGATGCTAATATTTTAAATGAAGATATTATTAATTATATATGATATAATTTAAATTATAAGGATATTTATAATAATAATATTAAAAGAAAAAATTTATTAAACAATATTATAAAATGAAACATATAGAAATAAATATATGAAAGGCTTGTAATCATAAATGTATATTTTGTATGTCTTGACTTACAAGAAATAAAGTATTGTGATTTGAAAATATAGAAAATTTAAAAAAAGAAATAAAAAACTTATATGAAAAATGATATAATTCCATATGATTTTTATGATGAGAACCAACTATTCATCCTAATTTTCTAGAATTAGTTTTATATACAAAAACTTTATGATATAAAAATATAGAAGTAATATCAAATTGATCAAAATTTGATGATAAAAATTTTTTATTACAGTCTATAAGAAATGGATTAACAAGAATTTCTATTTCATTACATTCTATTAATCCAGAACAAGAAGAATTGCTAACTTGATGAGTAAAAAGAGTTTTAAATATAAAGATAAAAAATATAAAAAATATACTTTTTTTTTATAATAAATGATTATTAAAAAAAGAGTTATCTATAAATATTGTTATAAGTAAAATAAATTATAAAAATATAAAAAAAACTATTTTGTTTTTATATAATTTATGAGTAAAATCTTTTAGGATAAATTTTATACAATTAGAGTGATATTCTACATTTAATTATTTTAAATTAGCTTTAAGGTATGAAGATTTTAAAAGTTATTTAGTAGATATATTAAGTTTAACTAAAATATATGATAATATAAGAATAAATTTTGAAGCTATTCCTTGGTGTTATAGTTGATTAAATTATATAGATTATTTAAAATATTCAGAACAAAAAATAGATAAACAAAAGGATAAAATATCTAGAGATGATATTAATTTAAAATCTAGGGATATTATTAATCAACTAAAAAGAAGAAAAGAATTAAAAGTATATTTAGAAAAATGTGATAATTGCTTTTTAAAAAATGATTGTGAGTGAATTCGGAAAAGATATGTTGATTATTTTAGTTTAAAATAAAAGTTAATGCAAAATAATATCAGATCACATCTTATAAGACTTAATATGATTTGTAATGAATCATGTTCTTTTTGTAATGTAACAAATGAAACTGAACCTAATTATAAGGAAAAATCTATTTTTGAAATATTATTAGAAGTAAGAAAAATTATAAAAAAGAATTGATGAGTTTCAAATATAAAAATAACATTATCTTGATGAGAACCAACATTAAGAAAAGATTTAGATAAAATTATTTTATGAATAAAAAAGTTGTGAGTTAATTATATAGAATTACAAACTAATGCTACATTGTTAAAAAAAGAGATTGCAGATAAATTAGTTAAGAATTGATTAAATAAGTTTTTTATATCATTTCATTCTTATAAAAAAGAAGTTTTTGAAGATTATGTTTGATTAAAAAATATATTTGATATAGTAGTAAATAATATTAAGAATTTATGAAATTATAAAAATATTGAAGTAATTTTAAATCCTGTTATAAGTAAAAAAAATTATAAAGATTTAAAATGATATTTTGATTTTATTAAAAAAGAATTTCCTTTTATTAAATATATTTCTTTATCTTTTATTCAACCTCATTGAGAAGCTAAAAAAAATATTGATTTAATGCTTGATTATGATACTATAAATAAAGAGTTAATATGAATTTTAGATTATGCTTACATCTTATGATTTATTGTAAACAATCCATATTGTGGATTACCTATTTGTATAATGTGATGGGATAAATATTCAAAAAATTGTGTTGAAGTTATAGAATGAAAGGAGTTTATAGATAGATGAAAAATTAGAAAAGAAAATAATAAAGTATATATTGAAGAATGCAATAAGTGTATTTATTATTGATTATGTTGATGAATTTGGAGAGAATATATTAAAAAATATTGAGATAGGGGAATTAAATTTATTAGTTAACAATTAATAATGAAAAAATATATTATAATTTGAGGAGGTCCTGCTTGAGCTACTTTAGGTAATTTTTTAATAAAAAATTGAATAAGAAATGTTACAATTATTGAAAAAGAGAAATTTCCAAGACATCATATTTGAGAATCTATTCAGCCTGATATATTAGATTTTCTAGAAAAAATATGAATTGATAAAAATATTTTTAATAAAATATTTCCTAAAAAATATTGAGCTATTTATAAGTGGTGAAAATATAATTATAAGTGGAGTGTATTATATAGTAAAGAATTAGATGATAAATGGAGTAATAATGAAGAAATATTTGATTTAGATCAATATGAACATGGTTATAATGTAGATAGATCTATTTTTGATAAAATCTTATTAGACGATTTTATAAATAATTGATGAAAAATTATTTATAATGAAGTTAAAGATTTAGTTATTAATAATAATTTAATAAAAAAAATAATTTTTTCTAATTGAGAGGAATTATCTTGAGATATATTTATTGATGCTTCCTGACAAAATTCTATTATATCATATAAATTAAAATTAAAAATTTATGATAAATTTTTAAGAAATTCTTCTATATATGGTTATTATAAATGATATAAGTCTATTGATAATAAGTTAAAAAAATATTTTCAATATATTGAAAATATTTGAGATTGTTGGTATTGGTGGATACCTACTTCAGAAGAAATTGTTAGTGTTTGAATAGTATTTAATTCTAGTAGAAAATATAATGATAAAGATTTTTTTTATAAATTAAAAAATACAGAAATTTATAGTTCAATAAATGAAGCAGATTTAGTAGATTATAATGGAAATAAAACCACTAAATTAAATTATATATGAGACTGGTCTTTTTTATCTAAAAAAGCTTATTGAAATAATTGGTATTTATTATGAGATTCATTTTGATTTGTGGATCCTATTTTATCAGGATGAGTTAGTTTTGCTATGGAAAAAGCTATTTTTTTATGAAGGTTACTTATTTTAATAGAAAAAAATCTTAATAAGAAAAATTTAATAAATAAAAAATATGAATTAGTTTATAAAAATGATGTATTAAAATATTTAAAAATGGCTTATTTATGGTATGAAAATTGAAATTCAAAAGAAAAGTGGATAGAAGAAAGTGGTTGAAGTAAGAGAAATTTTATTAATTTTATATCTGGATGAGAAAGGTTTTTAAATAAATCAAAAATATTTCAGGATTGGCAAAATGATAGGATATTAAAAAATTTAATTTAATTTAATTTTAAAATGAAAAGATTAGAATTTCATATTTCATATATTTGTAATCATAATTGTATTTTTTGTAGTGAGTATGATAGATTACAAAAATATAAAAATAATCCTTTAACAATTCTTCAAATAAAAACAATTTTACTTGATAGAAGAAAAAAATGATTTAATCATGTAAATTTTACTTGAGGGGAACCAACTTTGGTTCCTCAGTTTTTAGATTTATTAAAATTTTCTAAAAAATTGTGATATAAAATCTATGTTTGAACAAATTGAACTATGTTTTCTTCTGAAGATTTTACAAAAGAAGCATTAAAATATATTGATGAATTATCATTATCTATTCACTGGTATGATAAAGAAACTTGTAAAACTCAAACTTGAAGTGAAAAACATTTTGAAATTTTTACAAAATATATTTCAAAAAATATTATAAAATATAATAATTCAAATATTTTTTATTTTTCAAATATAGTTTTAAATAAATATAATTATAAATATTCTTTAAAAATATTAAAATTTATAAAAAAATATTATCCACAAGTAAAGCAAGTTTTAATTTCAAATATTGCTCCAGAATGAGCAGCTGAACATAATTTTTGAGATTTAGTTTTTGATTTATTAAATTTTAAAAATTATATTCCAGAAATAGTAGAATATTGTAATCAGAATAATTTAATTTTAAGATTTTTTGGATTACCAACTTGTATTTTAGGGGAAAAGTATTATAATTATTCTAATGATGAACATTGGGAACAAAGACATACTATTGAAAGATTTACAAATAAAGATTGAAAAATTATACTGCAAGATATTTATTCTCCAGATAATTCTAGAAAAAGGGCTTTTGTAGAAAAATGTAATGATTGTAAATGGAAAATTAAGCCTTGTACAGGAGTTTTTAAAAAATATTTAGATTATTATGAAATATAATGGAATTAATATATATACTTACATATGATTGTAATTTTAGGTGCAGTTATTGTGATATAAAGAAAAGAAAGCAAGATATTTCTTTTGAAGTGCTAGAAAAAAGTTTAGATTTTTTAGAAGAAAATAACTTTGATATCAAAAAAATAAAATTTTTTTGATGAGAACCTTTAATAAAAAAGCAAGATATTAAATATATTATAAACAATTTTCCTAAAAAATATAATTCTGAATACTTTATAACTTCTAATTCTACATTAATTGATGATGATTTTATAAAATTTACAAAAGAAAAAAAAATTAATTTAACTTTTAGTATAGATTGAGATAATAATACAAATCAAGAGAATAGAAAGTTAATTTCTTGAGATAGTTTATCTAATAAAATAATAGAAAATACTAAAAAATATTCTAAATTTATAAGAATTAATCAGGTCATAACTTCTGAAAACTCTAAAGATTTTTTTAAGAATTTTAACTTTATATATGATTTATGAGTAAGAAAATTTAATTTTTTACCTGAATATTATAGAGAGTGGTCAAAACAGTGACTTATAAATTTAAAAAAATGATTTGATGAAATATTAGAGTTTTATAGAAATTGAAATAATTTTGAGTTAATAAATTTAGAAAATTATTCCAAAACTTCTTTTTTTAATTTATGATTAGTTATTGATACAGATTGAAAAATCTACCTAACAAATTTAATTTTATCTTGAATTTTTGAAAAATATAAAAAAGATTTAGTTATTTGAAATATTTATGATTGATTAAAAGTTGATATAAAAGATGATTTTTTTATAAAAAATTATATAATGAAAATAGAAAATATAGTAAAAAAAGAATATCCAAATGAAGTTTTAAAATCTGTAAAATATGTAGATTTAATATTAAATAATTTTTGTTATGAATTTAAATAATAAATGAGCATTATATGTAATTTCAGGAATATTATGAGATGATAATGATTTATCTTATAATATGAAACTTTTTCTAGAAAAAAGTGATTTATTATTTGTTGAAGAGATATGAATTTTTAAAAGATTAATAAATGAAAATAATATAAAATTTAGATGAGAACTTATAGAGATGAATAATTCTTTTTCAATTAGTAAACATAAAAAACAAATAATATATTTTTTGTTACAAAATAAGAACATATGAATCTTTGAATCATCTTGAACAGCTTGCTTAGTAGCTCCATGAGTAGAGATTGTAGATTTTGTATATAAAATTTTAGAAAAAGTAAATACAAAGATAATTCCTATACCTTGAACTTGAGCAATTCAGACAGCTATTTCTGTGTGTGGATTTGATATGGATAAGTATATATTTTTAAATTGAATAAATAGTAATACAAAAAATGAAATAGAATTATATAACTTACCAATAGTATATTTTAATCATTTTTCTAATTATTCTGAATTGGATAATGTAATAAATTTTATGAAAAATATAGAAAATAGAATGTGATTTATATGAATAAATTTATGAAAAAAATGAGTTAAATATTCAAATTTGCTTATTAGGTGAAATTTAAAGGATATATATTTAAAATTTAAAAAACTTTTTCAAGGGGAAATATTACCTGATTTATTGTTTATTTTTAATAAAAAGTGAGAATAAAATGAAACATATAGAAATAAATATATGAAAAGCTTGTAATAATAAATGCAAATTTTGTATGAGTTCAAAACCTAGTTTGTGGGATATTAAGTTTGTTAAATTTGACATATTAAAACCAAAGCTTGAAAGTTATTATAATAATTGATATAGATCAGTTTGATTTTTATGATGAGATATATCTATATATCCTAATATAATAGAAATTATATCTTATTGTAAAAAAATATGATTTATTGAAATTCAAGCTATTACCAATGGAATGATTTTTGATGATTATAATTTTATTGAAAGAGTTGTAAAAGCATGACTAACAAGAATAAATATTTCAATTCATTCTCATAAAAAAGAAATAGAAGATTATTTAACTCAAGTTCCATGATGCTTAAAAAGGAAATTAAAAGCAATAGATAATATAAATTTAATTTATAAAAAATGATTATTAAAATCTCCATTATCTATTAATATAGTTTTAAATAAATATAATTTATTTACTATAGTTGATACAGTTTTTTATTTTTATAAGATAAAAAAAATAAATGATATAAGAATTAATTTTATTTGGTTAAGTGAGGATGTAAAAGAAAATTGGGATGACTTAAAGATATCTTATACAGAATTTTTACCATATTTAAAAAAACTTATTTATATTTCATTAAAATATAATATAAGAATAACTTTTGATACAGTTCCAGCTTGTATTTTTTATAAAATTGATAAAAAAAATTATAAAAGTTTAATAAAAATTTTTCTATGAGAAGATAAAGATCATATTGTAGAAATAGATCATGTGAATAATAAAGACAATTTTAATTGGAAAGAAAGAAAGAAAAATAGTTTAAAGACTATGTTTGAATTTTGTAAAAAATGTGAGTATTATAATGTTTGTGAATGAGTATGGAAAGAATATGTAGAAATATATTGAGAAAACGAATTTGAGCCTATAGAAAGAAAATTAGTTATGTTAAGGTGATGATTATGAGGACATTTATCATTTAGATATTCTTTTCACTCTTTATTAAATTCTTGAGAATTAGATAATTGACATATAGATATTATTATTAATTCAGTAATGTACTTTTTATTTGAAGATTTATTTAAAAAATTGGAAAAAAGAAATAATAATATTAATATTATAAAAATTAATAATTTTTTGGAATATGAATGAAAGTACTTAAATTGAGATCTATCTATAGAAGATAGTTTGTATTATAGGTTATCTATTTCTTATCCTATGTATAGTGTGATATATGTAAATGATATAGCTACTTCTTCTTTATTATGAAAAAAATTAAGAAAAATATTAAATGATTATCTTTTATTGAATAATTGAGTTATAAAAAGTATTTTAAATTATGATTTTAAATTTGATAGAAAAGAATATTATAAAAATTATTGATTTCAACCTTTTTTAAAGAAGTCAGTATTTAAAGATAAATTTAATTTTTTAAATAAAAATAAATTTATAATTCTAGATATGTTTACTTCTGATACAACATGAAGAATTAAAAATATATGATTTAAAAATTGGAAGCAAATTTATTCTTTTTTAATAGAAAAATTTCCAGATAAAAAAATTCTTTTAATTGGAAAAACATGTAATAGTGATATATTTAATTATTGGGAAGAAATAAGCATAAAAAATGAAAATGTTATTAATTTAATAAATAAAACTACATTAGAAGAATATTTTTATATTTTATATAAGTGAGATGTTATTATTACTCATGATTCTTTATGAGGTAACTTTTCATATGTGTATAATAAAAAATTAGTATTATTTGCTTTACCTAATGTATTTGAAGCAATAAACAATCTAAATAATCTAAATAATTTAAATAATAGATTATATGATTATTCTTATTCTGAAATAAATATACCTTATATACAAGAGTCTGATTGAAATGTTATTAAAAAAAGTAAGTTTTTTATAGAAATTTATAATATAGAACATGATGATAATATTATTATTTTAATGCCTATTAAAAATAGTATGCAATTTTTAAAAATTGATAATAATATAAAAAAAATTATTGCAAATTTTATTTTTAGTAATTTAAAATAATTATGCCAAATAAACAACAATTGCTTAATAAAGAAAAAACTTTGAAACAGAACAGAGTTTGGGTAAGGATAGCATCTGCATGTAATAATAAATGTGTTTTTTGTCTTGACTCAGAAGCACAAAATTGAACTTTTACAGATGAAGAAATTGTAAAAAAACAGGTTAAAAATGGTTATAAAGAAGGATTTGAAAATAGAATTATTATTTCTGGTTGAGAAGCAAGTATAAATCCAAAATTTTCAGAATATATAAAATATGCAAAAAAAGTTTGACATGATAGAGTTCAAACAGTTACAAACTGAAATATGTTTGCTGATAAAAGTTTTTGTAAAAGGGTTTTTGAAGCATGACTTGATGAAGTGACTTTTTCTTTTCATGGTCATAATTCAAAATTACATGATTATTTAGTAGCTACTTCGTGAGCTTTTAAAAACTCTTTAAAATGACTTCTTTTAATTAAAAAATATTATCCAAAAGTAATCGTAAATATCGATATTGTAGTAAATAAAATAAATGTTAAGTATCTTCCTGATATCGTTAGATTTTTTATGAGACTTTGAGTTTATGAATTTGATATTTTACAAATAATTCCTTTTGGTAGAGGATTTTCAGAGAATAAAGAAAAATTGTTTTATAATATTTGAGAATATAAAGATAAACTTAAAGAAACTTGGGAGATTTCAAGATTATATCCTGAAATGTATATGTGGACAAATAGATTTCCAGCAGAAGCTTTTGAGTGATATGAGGATTTAATACAAGATCCAAGGAAAATAAAATCTGAAGTTATGTGAGAAGGTATTTGAATGTTTTCTAGATTTATAGAAAGCAAAGGGAAAATAAAACCAGAGTGTTTTTGAGAGGCTTGTGAATATTGTTTTATTAGGCAATATTGTCATTGATTTTTAGAAAATTTAACTAAAGAAAAGTTAAAAATTGAAAATAAAAAGGTATTTATTTTAAATTGAGAAGAATTTCCAAGTCAGGTTTATAAAAAATATTGAAATAATAAAAAGGATTTTTTAACTTTTTTAAAAAAGAAAAAACAAGAGTGATATGAACTAATAAATGTTCCAAAATGTTTATGATGAACATGAATTTACCAAACTTATAATGACTTAAATCCAGAGTATAAAATTTTAGATTATACAAAAAAATATATATTAAATTTATACAGAAAAAAGTCTTTAAAATGTGAAAAATGTAAATATAATAAAACGTGTGAATGAATACATATAAATTTTATTAGAAGTTATGGATTTAGTATTTTAACTATTATAAAGTAAATGGCAAATATTTGATATATTCAAGTGAACAGATATTGTAACAATCAATGTCACTTTTGTTCTAATCCCAGTAATTGAAAAAATATTAGTTATAAAAGAGGTATAGAGCTAATAGACGATTTTATAAAGAGAAAATATCATTGAATAATATTTACAGGTTGAGAACCTACTTTATCATCAGATTTGTCTAAATGGATAAAGTATGCGAATAAAAAATGAATCAATTGTAGAATTATTTCAAACTGAATGCAATGTTCAAATATAGAATATGTTAAAGAGTTAAAACATGCTTGATTAAATTTAATACATTTTTCTTTATATTCATATCAAGAGAAAGTACATGATTTTTTAACAGATACACCTTGAAGTTATAGAAAATTAATAAAAGCTATTCAAAATTCTTTAACTGAATGAATAACAGTCCAACTAAATTGTGTGATTAATAAATATAATCAAAATCATCTAGATAAAACTGTAAAGTTTATAGTAAAATATTTTTCTCAAATAAGACATTTTGTATGGAATAATCTAGATCCTCAGATGATGAGACAAACTAAAATTGCTCTTTCCACTTTGCCAGATTTTGATATAGCTTCAAAAAGTTTGTTAAAAGCTTTGAATTTTTTAAATAGTACAAATAGAACTTTTAGAGTTGAAAGATTACCTCTTTGTTATATGAGATGATTTGAATGGGCTAGCACTGAGACAAGAAAAATAGTAAAAGATGAGGAAAGAATAGTGCATTTTCTTGATTTTAGAGATAGTTTTCAGGAATTAGAATGGGAACATGAAAGATGACCAGAATGTGATGAGTGTGATTTAAGGTGAATTTGTGCAGGTCTTTATGAAAAAGAAAAATATTATAATTATGTTAAATTAATTCCACAAAAATTAACTAAAGAAGAAAAAGAAAAAATAATAAAAAAGATAAAGTCTGAAAATTAATTTTTATTTATGAAAAACATTTTTAATTATTTCAATTCATCAATTTATTATAAATTTGAATATTTTGTCTTGAAAGAAAAAAGTTAGTAAAAATCAAGATATGATGTAAGGAGCAAATGAAAACGTATTTATTATTTTTATAGTA
>JALUWO010000103.1 GCA_027019405.1 Candidatus Altimarinota bacterium
TTTCATTTTATTTCATAGTTTTATATAAAATATTTTTTAATTTCTCTTCCACCTTTTGGTTTTCTTCATTATTAAATAAAATCTTATACTTATTTATAACATCAATTATATTTAATATTTCCAACTTATTTTTCGTATCATAGCTTATATTTACATTTTTAAGATATGTAAATAATTGTTGATAATTAGAAGCTATAAATTTAATATTATAACTTCTATATATAGTTTTTAACATATCAAATATTTTACTTTCATTTATGTTATAATTAAAAACTATATTTATAATATAATTATTTGGATTTGTATCATCTATATCAGCTAAGTTACCTGTAAATAAACTAAATTTATTTCAACTTATTTTATAAGTTTTTTTAATATCTTTTTTATAAGAAGTTTTTATATTTCTTATAAATAATCTTTCTTTCCATTTAGCTATTTTAAATTTACTATTATCAAAATCTGACTCAGATATATCAGAATTAAATTTTTTTTCAATAACTAAATAATAATTTTTTTCTATTTTATCATCTACATTTTCTTTAACAATAGAAAAATCTTTTGTAATTTCTTCTATTGCTTTATTTTTCTTTTGTATTTCTTTATTTATTTCTTTTATATTTTGTTTTATTTTCTTTACTTCTTGTATTTTCTTAGTTATTTCTTGATTTATATCTTGTAAATTATTATAAGATAAATAAATAACTGATAAAATAAATCCAATTATAATAGCAAATAAAACATTTAAAATCTTATTCATCTTTAGCTTTTTTAGTTTTAAAATTTATTTCAATTGAAAATAAAACATCCTCAGTATCTCATATATTTTCTTTTATCCAATCATTTACATCGGAAGCAGTAAATAATTGAATATTATCATTTTTTATAATCTTTATCCTTTGGGTATTTTTATAAAAATCTTTTTCTGAATTACTAACAAAATTAGCAATTCATTTTTTAACTTCATAAAATCCTTTATCTTTTAAAAATTTGACAATAATTTTTTTATCAGATAAAGGAATTTTATACCTTTTTTCTAGTCATTTCTTTATTTCATTTATCCATTGATTTTCAGAATTTAGAAGATTTTTAGTTGTCCAATCATAATCATAGACAACGTTATTTCTAATATTATTAATTCAAACAACTAAAAACTCTTTTTTAACTTCACATTTGATGTTAAATAGTATTACTTTGTAGGCTAATGACACCTTTTTTCAGTCATCTACAAGAAATATATTTTTATCAATTTTAACAAAAATATTATGTTTAGAAAGTAGTTTTCAATTACTTTCTAAGATATATTTTTTAATATTCTCTCCATTTTTATAATCACGAAGATAAAAAATAGGGTGTTTTTTACCTTCCGCAAGGTCATTTAGGAAATTAATCATTTTTTTTGTTTTTTATAATATAAATAAATATAACAAAACAGACTACTTATCTATAATTTTTCTAAAAGTAGTCTATTTGTTTTAGTATTCTATAACAGTTCTATCTTTAATTTCTTTAATATTTTTTTCAAGTTTCTTTATTTCTTTTATTTTTTTTACTTTATTTTCAATATGAAAATTCTTTAAAAGACTTTCATATTTTAATTTGTTTAATTCTTCACAAGATTTTAGTTGTGGTTTATCAACTAAATTAAAACTTTTCTGTAATCAGGACTTAACTTGATTACATTGTTTTTCTAAATTATTAACTTTAGATTTTAAATTTTCTAAAGTTTCTCTTACTCAAGAAACTTCTTTATTAATTTCTTGAGTTTGTTTTTGTAATTGTACAATAGTAGGTCATTGAATAACTTTTGTTTTAGTTTTTAATTTTGGTATACCTACCAAAATTAAAATGAAAATTGATATAATAAATGCTATAATTCAAACTCAAACTATTTTTTTATTCATTTTGTTTTTATTAAATAAGATAAAGTATCTATATTATATTTTTATTTTTTATTTTGTCAAGAGATTTTTTTCTTTTTTTAAAAAAATATATAAAAAAACCTACTTATTTTTCATAAAAAGTAGGTCTAAAACTATTACTATTCAAATTCTTTAATTGTATTTTCAATTATAAACTGATACAATTTAGTTAAATAATATATATCTTTTTTTTTAAATTCTTCTCAATCATAGTGTCAATATAGAACATATAAGTTTATGTTATTTACTAATCTAGTATAAGTTTGTTTATTTATAGTTCATTTTTTCTTTAATTTTTTTAGAAATTTTTTTATTAAATATATATTTTGCTTATTATATTTATTTACTATAAATTTTATATTTTGCAATATTTGTTTTATTTTCTTGCTATTTCTATAACTCAAAAATAATTCATAAAAGATTAATAATATACTAGCTCATATAACTATTATAAAAAAATAAATTGGTTGAACTGATAACATTATAATAAATAAATATAATAAATACAAGGGAGTTAGGATTTAGACCTAAAATTACCTCTCTTATTTCTTTATATAATAAAGATTTTTATTTATTTTCAATACTATTTTTTAATTTCTCTAGTTTTTAACTTTTGTATATTTTTGAAGATTATTTCTCAAGACAAATTTTCTTTTATCCATTCATCCATTGCTTTTATATCTTCTTCTTTTATCTTTTTATTGCTTGTAGGACAACAATAATCATATTGTAAAACTTCAACAAATTTTCAAGTATATTTTACTTTTTTTGCTTTATTATAGTGCTTATTTTTTATTTCGACTACTAAATATACAAATGCTAATGAAGGATTTAATTTTTTATTTTCTTCTTTGAATTTTGGGAAAAAAAATATTTCAGGTTTTAATATATCAAACAAACTAATCACAACTTTATCTCAAATATCAAACTCTTTTACTATTTTTTTCTTTTTCTTTCATATAATATTCTTATTTTGATTATCAGAAAAAACTTCTAATCTTTTATTAGTTAATTTTCTTTCAATTTT
>JALUWO010000104.1 GCA_027019405.1 Candidatus Altimarinota bacterium
GTACTAAATCTTCATACAAATTTATTTTTATTATAATCAAATCTTTTTAAAGAATCATCTAAAAATGTCTTATTAAGAATACTAAATACATTTTCAAAATAAGTTTCATATTCATTTAAATTTATTTTTTTATTTATCATTTCTTTCATTTTAGTATCCAAAAAATTAGCAACAGATACTGTATTATATTTATATTCTCATTCAAAATCAATTAATGCAAAAAACTTTAAAATTAATTCTGTATCTGATTCAGATTCAATTTCTTTTTCTGATGGAGAAACTATATTTATAAATTCTGGATAATTCCTTAAATTCATTATTTTATCATAAATTTCTTTTTTAAATTGAATAAAGAAAGTATTTCTTATTTCCTGCTTAGTTAAAGGAGTTCATCAACTGTTTAATCTATTAAATAGCTCATGTTTAGCAGATTCATCTGAATCACTTGTTAAAAGATTAATACTAAATGTATATCAAAATATTCTTGTTTTCATTTCATTTGGTAATTCTTCAAATTTCTTAGTACTTATTTCTGTTAAATAAACAGGTTGTCATAATCACTCTTTTATTGATTCATTTTTATCTTTTATTATTTTATCATTTAAAACTCCAATATATTCTAAAACAGTACAGGTTCTCTGCAATCAATCTATAATTTCATATTTTCAATCAATAGTTTCAGAAAAAAATAAAGGAGGTAAAGGTATTCATAATAAAATAGATTCTATTAAATCAGTTTTTTGTTGTTTTTTCCACTTGTATAATCTTTGGTAATCTGGAGTCAAATTTAGCATGGCCTTTTGCCATTCATCTCATTGGTAATAATCTTTAAGTCATTTAACTGTTGTGGGTAAAGCATTATACTTAATTTTTTTTCTATTTTCTTCCCATTGAGAGATAATTTCATTATTTTTCATTTGTATTATTTATTTTATAAATATTTTATTTAAGTATTTTTTCAGGTAATTTAGCTATAATTTCATCTTTTAAAAATATATTAATATCATTATATTGTGGATATTTTTCTTTAAAATTACTAACAATTCCTTTGTAATCTTGACTTTTTAATTTAGATTTATTAGTTAACAATTTAATCAATTCTAATATTAATGACTCATTAATTCAATTTGCAGGCATTATTTGATCATTATCTCTAATTCAAGTTATTAATGTTCATAAATATTTATCATTTAAAGAATTATCAGCTATTTCAATATTTTTTAAAAAATCATGTAATTCTTTTTCATTATCTGGAGCATTTGCATAATTTGGTGTTTGTATAAAAATATCAATTAACTCTTCTAATACATTTTCATCATTTAATGGCTTAGTTCATAAAACTGAAAAAATAATTTTAACATTTAAATCTTCAATATCTAAATTAATCTTTTCTAAAATTTTCTTACATTTATCTTTTATTTCATTATTTTCATATTCTAAGTAAGCAATTTTATATTTAAAACTATTAAACTCTTTTAATGTATTTAAAATAGCAATTTTCAATACTAATATTTTATTATTTAATTTAATTTTATTTACACTAGCTAATTGTAATATAAAATTATAAAAATTAATTACTTTTTTTATTTTCCTTAAATTTAATGTTGGAAAAAATTGTAATAATATATCTCCACATTCACTTTTTAAATCTTTTATTTCATTAAATTGATCTAAATAATCAAAAATTTCTTTTTTTGATATAAGTGGTAATTTAAATTCTAATTGATATATTTTTTCAAAAAAGTTCGTTTTTATTTTATTAATATAATCACTTCTTCAAGAAGTATCTTCTTTTTTTCATAAATATCACCCATATAATTCTTCTAATCATTCTTTTAAAACCTCATTATCTGTTCAAATGATAAAAGTACAACCATTTACATCTAGAAAATTTTTTAAAAACAACATAACTTCTAAAGCTTGTTTAGGATAAAGTCTATCTAAATCATCTACAAGAATCAATAAATTTCATTTTTTCTTTATTATTTCCCCTAATATTTCTTCAACTGAAATTTTAAAATTTGAATATGAAGAATCAGTTAAAAACATATCATCCATTGAAAATTTACCTGGATCAAAATCCATTCAAACATTTCATAATCAAAAATTTAATTTTCAATTTACTTTAACTGTTTTTATAAGTCATCAAATAGATTTTATTAAAAATTTTCAAGTTTCTTTAAACACTCATTTTTCATTTTCTTTTACAATCTTAATTAATTCATACATTATTTGTTCAAAAATACTTTCTCAAATATCTTTTGAATTTATAAAAGGCCAAGTGTCTAGTAAAAGTGTTGTATATCATTCTTTACATTTTTTTTTATTAGTAATTCATTTATCCTTATGAAATGCTTCAATTTTTTCTTGAATATTTTTTAAAATTTCTGATTTATTTATTTCATATTCATTTTTATCAAGATAAAAAGAAATTAATTTCATTAATGTAGTTTTTCCATATCACCATTCTCAAGAAATTCAAATAGTAAAACTTTCTTCAGAATTTTTAATTAAGTAGGCTAATGATTCAGCATATATATGATAATTTAATATATCATTACTATAGGCTGGATTATCTGCTAATAAACTATAACCTTTATCCATTCTTACTCCTTTTTAAAAACTAAAATATACTCATGCTTAAACAAATAATAATCTGAACTTAAAGCTCTATATTCCCAAATTCATCCACTTCAGGCCTTTCATCTATTGTTTTCCATATTTTTTATTATAATACTTTTTAACTTAAATCAAGCTTTTTGTGCTTCTGACATACATCAAAATCAAAGTGGAATCCATTCTGAGTTTTGATATTTATCTCAAATAACAATTACACAATAAGCTCATTTTTTCATTAAACTATAAGTATTTTCTAAAACTTTTCAGAAATCTTTGTAAAAATCTTCTGTTGTTTTACAGTTTGATAAATCTT